>DASVGQ010000126.1:0-7074 GCA_036379455.1 Nevskiaceae bacterium | reverse complement strand
CATCGGCATCGAACTGGAAGGCAGCGACACCCAGCCCTTCGAGGACGCCCAGTACGCCGCGCTGGCGCGCGCCGCCAACGCGCTGCTGGATGCCTATCCGCGCCTGACGCCGGACCGGATCGTCGGCCACGCTCATATCGCGCCGGGGCGCAAGACCGATCCCGGCCCGCACTTCGACTGGCTGCGCTTCGCCGCGGAGCTGGAATTTCCGCGCTGAGGCCTTGCACGCGTGCGCCGGCCGCGCGGCGCCCAGCTTCACCACGCGTCAGCGGCTTCAGCCCGGCAGCGTATAGCGCAGCGTGACGTAGACCGTCCGACCCGGCTGGTTGTAGCCGTTCACGGTCTGGTAGCGGTGATCCAGCAGGTTGCCCAGGCGCAGCTGCAACCGGGTGCGGGCATCAAGCCGTACGCCGCCGTGGAGCCCAAAGAGCACGTATCCGCCGTCGACCACCCCGGTCGCGCCGGTGATGCCGTCCACATCCGCCCGGTTGCCCGCGGCGTAAATATCTCCGCCCAGATCGAAGCGCCCGAGGCGCCGATCGAGGTGCGCGGACCCACCCCACCGCGGCCGGCGCAGCAGCCGCTGGCCGGTGGTCAGGTCACGCGGATCTTGGTAGATCATCGACGCCTGCGCGCGCCAGGGCTGCGCGCCATAGCTCCATCGCAGCTGCACGCCCTCCATGCGCGCCCTGTCCACGTTGAAGGCGCTGAAGGCGTTGACCGACTGATCGAACCGGAGCTCGATGAGGTCCCGCACGTCGGTACGGAACAGGCGCAGCTCGACGTCCTGCGCGTCCGTCAGCTGCTGGCGCAGCGCGAGCTCGTAGTCCAGCGCCTTCTCGGGTTCGAGCCGCGGGTTGCCGCCGAAGCCGAAGCGGTCGTTGGCGGTTGGCGTGTGGAAGGCGCTGCCGGCGTTGGCGATCAGCCGCGTATGCGCAAACAGGTCGTAGCCGTACTCCGCGCTCCAGTCGAAGCGGCCGCCGAAGGCGCCGTCGTGCAGGTAGTTGATGGCCGCGGTGGCGTGATTCCGTCCGTAGTCCAGCTCGTCCTGCAGATACCCGTAGGCCTGCGGAGTGCTCTCGTGGATCCGGTCGCCGAAGGACAGCGACGACACCCGTTCGTTCTGTGCGCGCGCACCGAAGGACACCCGATGATGCGCGCCGGCGTCCACCACGTTGTGCCAATCCAGCTCCGGGCGGACCGTGCGCACAAAACCCGGCGGCAGGCCGGGCGCATCGGGCTGGTTCTGGTCGGTGACGTCGGCGCTGCGCGCCAGCGTGAAGCTCGAACTCCAGCGAGGCAACGGGTGCATGCGCGCCTCTACGGCGAGCACCTGGTCGTGGAAGTCGTCGGAGGCCGGCAGGAAGCCGTTGAAAGAGAATCCCGGTCCGTTGAAATCGAGGTTCGCGTACTGCGTGCTGCCGTGCGTATCCCATACGCGGGCTTCGAGCTCCACGGGTCCGAATGCCCCGGTGAAGCGTCCGGCGAGCGTGCGGTTGCGGTAGGCCGCCGATTCGTTGCTGCCGGCGAAGACCGGAAATCCGCCGCTGTGCTCCTGCTGGACGCTGAGTGCGGCGCCCCAGCGGCCGCCGCTGAAATTGCCCTCGTCACGCAGCGCCGCCGCGCCGGAGACCGTGTCGTAGCTGCCGCCGCCCACCGCGGCCTCGAGCTGACGCGGACCGGGGCGGCGCGTGATGATGTTGATCACGCCGCCGATGGCGTCGGCGCCGTAGATCACGGCGCGCGGTCCTTCCACCACCTCGATGCGCTCGATCATCTGCGTGCCGATGTCCGCCAGCGGCGCCAGCCCGCTGGTCGCGTCGTTGATGCGCACGCCGTCGATGAGCACGACCGTGTAGTTACTGTTCGCGCCGCGCATGAACACCGACGCCGGCTGACCGGGGCCGCCGAGCTGCGCGACGGTCAGTCCGGCGTAGCGGCGCAGGACGCCGGCCACGGTGGTCGCTCCCGAGTCCTCGATCTCGCGGCGGTTGATCACGAAAGTCGGCGCCAGCGCGTCCGCCAGCGGCACCGGGGTGCGCGTGGCGGTGACCGTCACGGTGCCGAGCACCGGTACACCCGGCGGCGGATCGGGCGCCGCAAACAACGCCCCTGAGGCGCAGGCAAGGGCCATCCCCAGCGCGCAGCGCGCGGCCGGGATCGCGCGGCCTCGACGCAGCGTCACAGCCGAGCGCATATCGTCGCGGCGACGACCGCCGGCCAGCGCGCCGCGGGCCGGTGAAGGCACGTCCGGTCCCGGCACGAGCCGACGCCTGTGATCATGAAAGCCCCCGGAATCGCCGGCACCCGTGGCCGCCGACGGATAGCCGGCCATCTTAGCTCGGCGGGGTACGAGCGGCGTGGGCGCCGCGGCGCGACCGGCCCGCGCAGCTATCATGGGCGCCCTCCGGTCCGCCAACAGTCACGACATACGATGCCCAGTCCCCACGTGTCCGCTGCCCTGGAAGCCGCGGCCGCGGCCGCGCAAGTGATCCGCAAGGCCTATCGCGGCAACTTCACGGTGCGCTACAAGGCGGACGCGAGCCCCGTCACGGAAGTCGACGTGGCGGCGGAGAGGACAATCAAGGAGACGCTGCGCGGCCGCTTCCCGGACCACGGTTTCTACGGCGAGGAGCTTGGCCGCGAGCAGGCAGATGCGGAGTATCTGTGGCTCATTGACCCGATCGACGGCACCAAGGCCTTCGTGCGTGGCTATCCGGTGTTCTCGGTGCAGATCGGCCTCATGCACCGCGGCGCGCTGATCGCGGGGGTCTCCTGCGCGCCGTGCTGGAACGCCGAGACGGCGGGCGGTGAGACCCTGTGGGCCGAGCAAGGCCACGGCGCGTGGCGCCTGCGCGGACCGGGAAGCGACGCAGAAGCCCTGCAGGTCTCGGAAACCGACGCGCTCGACCAGGCGATCCTGTCCACGGGCAATCTCGCGAGCCTCAGCCAGAGCAGCGCCTGGGGCCGCTTCGGCGCGTTGATCCCGCGGCTGCACCGCATTCGCGGCTACGGCGATTTCCTTCACTACCACTGGCTGGCCGCGGGCCGGCTCGACGCGGTGGTGGAATCCGACGTGAACATCCTGGACATCTCCGCGCTGGCGGTGATCGTCCGCGAGGCGGGCGGCGTGTTCACCGACCTCGAGGGCCATGAGCTGACCCTGGAGACCCGCAGCGTGCTCGCTTCGGTTCCGGCACTGCATGCGCCGCTGCTGGAAGCCCTGCGCTATCGCTGGTCCGGCTGAGCCGGCACGCTCGTCGCCTGCGCTTGGCGCAGGCAGTATCATGCAGCCGCCTGCACGCGCGACTGCGTTTCCCGGCACCGGGGCGTGCACCGGGGCAACAAGACCCATACGAAGGGAGCGCACACGATGCGAGCGTCCGGATCCTGGCTGGTGGCGGCAGCGGCCTTGGCGTGCCTTGCGATGACGCTTCCGGCCACGGCAGCACAGAAGGTGATGTACTCGCTGACCGAGGAAAACGACAGCATCTTCACGACCCAGGACCGCCACTACACGCAGGGGCTGCTGTTCGCGCGCACCGCCGTGGCGGACCCCGGCAGCTTCTGGGATCGCGTGGGGAAGGACTTCGGCCACCTGCCAGGCTGGCTCGGCGCAGGGCCGGCAGTCACCCGGCACTACACCTTTCCGCTGGTCGGCCAGAGCATGTTCACGCCAACCAACATCACGAGCCCGACGCCCGATCCGAAGGATCGTCCCTACGCCGGATGGCTGTACGTCGGCGCCGGCCTGAGCCAACGCGACGCGAGCGGTCGCACGGATGACTTCCAGGTGCTGGCGGGCGTCGTCGGTCCTTCGGCGCTGGCCATGCAGGTACAAAACGGCTTCCACGCGATCTTCGGCTTCCACAAGGCGGACGGCTGGGGGCACCAGCTGCGCGACGAACCCGCGCTGCTCCTGAGCTACCAGACGACGTGGGACCAGAGGCTGCCGCAGCTCGGGCCGATCTCCACGGACCTGCTGCCGTCCGTCGGCGTCGTCGCCGGCAACGTGCTTACCTACGGTTCCGTGAGCTTCACGCTGCGGCTCGGTCAGGGCCTGGACGCGGGCGCGCCGACGCGCACCATTACGCCGGGGCTGTCGGGAAGCGGCTGGTTCGATCCCTCGCTGATGAACGGCCCCGTCGCCTGGTGGATCTACGGCGGCCTGCAGGGCCGGGCCGTGGCGCGGAACATCTTCCTGCAGGGCAACTCCTGGCGCACGAGCCCGTCGGTGCCGATGCGGCGGCTGGTAGCGGACGAGGACGTCGGCCTCGCGCTGCTGTTCCGCATCGGGGTGCGCGTCGACGTCAGCTACATCCGCCGCTCGAAGGAATTCTTCGGCCAGCAGAACGACGACCGCATCGGCAGCATTACGGTGTCCGCACCGTTTTGAACGCCGTGGCGCAACCAGCCGCGCGGCGGCCGCGCAGCCATGGTCCGGCCGTCGCGACGGTGAAGCCGTTTGGCGCGCACGGCATGCCCGTTGGGCCGCTGCGCAAGGGACCCGTGGCGTGAAGCACCACGCCAGCGCGCGGTATCCGGCCCCCGCGGACGCGGTGCTGCACATGTTCACACAGCAGGAGTTCCACCGGCGCAAGCTCGAGCGCATCGGCCTGCCGGAATTCCACATCCTCGAGTGCCGCGAGCAGGGCGACGAATTCATCATCCGCGTCGAACGCAAGGTCGCCGTGAAGCTGCCGGGCCTCGGGCGCAGGCCCCCTGCGCTGTCGACGGTGGTCCACACGGAAAGCTGGAACCGCGCGACCGGGCGCGGGCGCATCGACGTGCAGATGGCAGCCCTGCGGCTGACCATGCAGTGCGATGCCGCCATCACGGACGCCGGCGCCGACGCCTGCGTCGTCGACTACGACTGGACGCTGCGTTCCGCCATGCCGATCGTCGGTCACACGATCGAGAGGCTCGTCGCCGCGAACATGGACAAGGAAGCGGCGCCCGAGCACGCAGCCGGCATCGCGCTGCTCGCCGAGGATCGTGCGCCAACGCTGCATCCGGACCAGCGCTCCGCGTCGGCCGCGCGGGCCACGACCCGGCGCAGGAGACGGGCTCAGAAGTAGTAACGGAACAGGATTTCCGCCACGCAGGCCGGTTTCCCGTGGCCTTCGATCTCGGTCGTGACCTTGACGGTGGCCTGGCTCGAGCCGTCCTTCATCGTTTCGACCCGCACCAGTTCCACGTTTCCGCGCACGCGCGACCCCACCTTGACGGGCGCCGGGAACCGCACGCGCTCGACGCCGTAGTTGACCACCACGCGCGCGTGCACGGCGAGCACCTCGAACAGGAAGCGCGACGCCAACGCCAGCGTCAGGTAGCCGTGCGCCACGGTCTTGCCGAAAGGGCCGTCCTTCGCCCGCTCCGGATCGACATGAATCCACTGATGGTCCCCGGTCGCCTCGGCGAACTGGTCGATCTGCGCCTGGGTGATCTCCACCCAGCTGCTCGTCCCCAGCGGTCCCTTCACGAATGCCGCCAATTCCTCCGCGTTCCTGAATAGCGTCGCCTTCATGCCGTTCTCCCCTGGTTGAATGCCGTCCGTGCTGACGGTCGCAGCGCTTGGCCCTCCGATTGTGCGTGCATTGCCTGCACGGCGCAGCGTCCGACGGATAGGCACACGCGAGACGACCCGCCGGGCGAGCCGCGCGACCACGCGGAATGCCCAGGAAAGGCAACGCCCCGGAATCCCGGCCCCATCGCGGGCTTCACTTCGCCGCGAAGCTGGCCGGGGCCGATGTCGAGGGCCCGAGCAGCAACGCGCCCCCGCACGCAGGCGCTCAGATCGGTGCGCATCGAACCGAGCCTGCGCTAACATCGCCGTGACCCAAGTCAACCGAGGGTCGCCATTCCGCCCGCAGAAGGCGGACGACAGGCGTCAGGAGAAGCGCGTGCACAGCGGCAGCATGGAAACGCACAGGGACGGCCGTTCTTATCCGGAGCGAACCGCAGAAGGAGTCGCACGCGGGCTACGGCGATCCGCTGCCCGCATTCCGGGCAGCGCTAGTGCCCTTCGATGACGCCGCGAAGGCTCCAGCCCCTGGCGGCGCCGAACCGCCGCGCGCACGGCTCAGGGTGCGATGACCGAAGCTGACGACGACACCTTCGACGTCCTCGTCGTCGGCGGCGGCATCTCCGGCGGGATGCCGGCCGCCGCCTATCTGCAGAAGGCGGGATGCCGGGTCGCGGTGATCGAACGCGATGCTTCGGGCGCGCCCTTCTCGAGCTCCTACGAGGCGGCGCCAGGCGTGCGTTTCGACGTCACGCCGGTCAACTTCTCGATCGTCTCGCCGGCGATCGCCGATCTGGAGCTCGGCCGTTTCGGCTACCGGGTGCGGCCGCCGGAAGTCCTGTTCTCGACGCTCGACGGCACCGGGCGACACGTCACCCTGTACACCGACGCTGCGCGCACGTTCCGCGAGCTCGCGCGCTACTCCGCCAAGGATGCACAACGCTTCCAGGCACTGCTGTACGGGCTCAAGGGCGCGGCGCGCGAGATCCTGTCCACTGCATTCTTCTCAGCTGCACCGGATCTGGCTGGCGCGACGCGGCTGACGGCCACGGCGGCCGGACTCGAGCCGGAGCGGCTGACGCAGATGTCCGCGATCGATCTGGTGACCGCGATGTTCGAGTCCGACGCGGCGCGCCTCGCGTTGACCGCGCTGCCCGCCATCAACCTGTTCGGGGACCTCGCGCTGCCGGGCCAGGGCGCGCTGGCCTGGCTGTGGACCTTCCTGATGCGCACCTGCAGCGTGCCGGCGGACGGCGTCACGCTGGCGCAGGCCGTGGAACGCGCGTTCCTCCATCACGGTGGCACCGTGCTCAAGGGCGCGACCGTGCGCCGCTTCCTGCGTGCCGCGGACGGCAGCTGCCGTGGCGTGGAAGTCGACATGCGGGGCGAGCACATCACGCTGCGCGCGCGGCGGGCGGTGATCAGCGATCTCGGCGCCGGGCTGACGGGCGAACTGCTCGGCGAACCCCTGCGGCCCGGCTGGCGCAGCGCCGGGCGCGCCGTCTTCACCGCTGACGCAGTGCTCGACCGTCCGCTGCGTTGGGCGCAGG
>DASVGQ010000125.1:0-13362 GCA_036379455.1 Nevskiaceae bacterium | reverse complement strand
TATGGTCGTCGGCCTTGTCGTTCATCGGCGGTTCCGGGATAGGGCGCAGGTATTGTAGCGGCGTGCGGTAGCGGTGCGGGGGGTCGGCGTGTGGCGCACATTTGCCGTGGGCCCGGCGACCGGAAGCGCTGCAACGCTGTGGTATTCTCGCGGCACTGCACGCACGGGCACGGCGGGAAGACGGCGAACGGCGTGCGGGGAGCGCGGCACCGCATGCGACTGCGCGTGTCGCGGAGTTCCGTCGATTTCCTCATCAGGTGATCCACATGGCTTCGCAGGCGTTTCAGTGGGACGACCCGCTTCGACTCGATGAGCAGTTGAGCGACGAGGAGCGCATGGTGCGCGACGGGGCGCATGCCTTCGCCCAGGGCAACCTGGCGCCGCGCGTGCTGGAAGCGTTCCGTACCGAGCACACCGATCCGGCGATCTTCCGCGAGATGGGCGAGGTGGGTCTGCTCGGGACCATGACCCCCACGGAGTACGGCGGCGCGGGGCTCGGGTATGTCAGCTACGGCCTGGTGGCGCGTGAGGTGGAGCGCGTGGACTCGGGGTTCCGTTCGATGATGAGTGTGCAATCCTCGCTCGTCATGCTGCCCATCCAAGTGTTCGGGACGGAGGCGCAACGCCAGAAGTATCTTCCCAAGCTGGCGACCGGCGAGTGGATCGGCGCCTTCGGCCTGACGGAACCCGACCACGGCTCTGACCCGGCCGGCATGGTCACCCGGGCGCGCAAGGTCGACGGCGGCTACAAGCTCAGCGGCTCCAAGACGTGGATCACGAACAGCCCGCTGGCACATGTGTTCGTGGTCTGGGCCAAGGACGATTCCGGCACGATCCGCGGCTTCGTGCTCGAGCGCGGCGCGAAGGGCCTCGAGACGCCCGTCATCCACGGCAAGATCGGGCTGCGTGCGTCGGTCACCGGCAGCATCATGATGGACGAGGTCTTCTGCCCCGACGAAGAGGCGTTCCCGGACGTGCGCGGCCTGAAGGGGCCGTTTACCTGCCTCAACTCCGCGCGCTACGGTATTGCGTGGGGCGCGGCGGGCGCGGCGGAGGACTGCCTGCAGCGGGCTCGCGAATACGTCCTAGATCGCAAGCAGTTCGGCAAGCCGCTGGCCGCCAACCAGCTGATCCAGAAAAAGCTTGCGGACATGCACACCGAGATCGCTCTGGGCCTGCAGGGCTGCCTGCGGCTCGGGCGCATCAAGGAATCAGGCTCGCCGGGAATCGAGGCAACATCCATCATGAAGCGCAACTGCGCGGGCAAGGCGCTCGACATCGCGCGCCTGGCACGCGACATGATGGGCGGCAACGGGCTCAACGACGAGTTCGGCGTGGCGCGCCACCTCGTGAACCTCGAGGTCGTGAACACCTACGAAGGCACGCACGACATCCATGCCCTGATCATCGGGCGCGCGATCACGGGAATCCCGGCGTTCTGAGCGAACCACCGGCGCACCGTCCGCCTGGCAACAATCCGACCGACGTGGCGACCGACCTCACTCGCTGTCCGCGAGCGCCGGCGCTGCTTCGGTCGCGCCGCGCGCTGCGCGTGGCGCAGACAGGTACTCCCTTGACTGCATCTCCAGCAGCCGAGACGCCGTACGCTCGAACTCGAAGCTCAGGCGCTTGCCTGCATACAGGCGCGCGGGCGGCGCGGCAGCCGTGACGACCAGCTTGACGCCACGGTCGTACAGCTCGTCGACCAGGTTGATGAAGCGCCGCGCCGCGGCTTCGCGGCTGGCGTCGAAGCGCGGGACCGACGACAGGAACACCGTCGGATAGCGGTCGGCGATCTCGACGTAATCCGCGGTGCCGCGCGGCCCTTCGCAGAGGTCAGCGAAACGGAACCAGACGGCGTGCGGCGCGGCGTGCAGCGCGTGGATCTCACGGTCGTGGATATGGAGATCCTGCGCCGGGCCCGGAGCACGCCCGCACAGCCCCGTGAATAGAGCGGTGAGCTTTGCCTGCGCCGTCGCGCCGTCCGGCGACAGATAGACCGGCGCGCGGTGCAGGGCCCGCAGCCGGTAGTCGGTGGTGCCGTCCACGTCCAGCACCACGCAGTTCTGCTTGAGCGCCGCGATGGCCGGCAGGAACTGCTCACGCTGCAGGCCGTCCCGATACAGCGCGTCCGGCGCGACGTTGCTGGTCGCGACCAGCGTGACGCCGTGCGCGAACAGCCCGCCGAGCAGCCGACCGAGGATCATGGCATCGGCGATGTCGAAGACCTGGAATTCATCGAAGCACAGCACCCGGGTTTCCGCCGCGATCTCCGCGGCAACCCGCACGAGCGGATCCTGCTGGTCCCGGTAGTGCTCCAGCCGCTCCTGCACGTCGAGCATGAACCGGTGGAAGTGCGTGCGGAGCTTTCCGCGTGCCGGCAGCGCCGCGTAGAAGCTGTCCATCAGCGTCGTCTTGCCGCGGCCAACGCCGCCCCACAGGTACAGGCCAGGTACGCGCGGCCACTTGCGCCGGCGGCCGAAGCGGTGGCGGTGCGGGGGATGCGCGAGCAGTCGCGTGTAAACGGTCTGCAGAGCCGTGGCGGCCCGCCGTTGCGCTTCGTCGGCGATGAACTCGCCGCTCGCGAGCTTCCGCTCGTATTCCGCGAGCGGCGACCCCGCGAGCGGAAGCGCCGCGGGCGAGACGTCGGCAGGTGGCTTCACGAGACAGCCAGATCGGGTTCGCCGACCAGCGACAGAACCCTGCTGCGCGCGTCGTCGCGCAGTGCCGCGATGCCTGAGGGCGAAGGATCCCGAGGGTGCAGCGGCGGCAGGATGTGGATGTTGACGGGGCTCCAGCGCAGCAGCCGGGAACTCCCGCCCCACAGCCGGCGCGTGCCTAGCATGGCGACCGGCACCACCGGCACCATGGCCTTGGCGGCGATGGCAAACGCGCCCTTCTGGAACGGCAGCAGCCCGGGCTCGGGCCGGAAAGTGCCTTCTGCGAACACGGCCAGCGAGGTGTGCGCCTGCAGATCGCGGATCAGCTGACGCGTCTGCACGGCGCCTTCGCGCTTGGAGACGCGGTTCACGAAGCGCACGCCCATGCGCGTGATCACGAGCCCGATGTAGGGCCAGCGCGCGGCGCTCTGCTTGACCATGAACGTGAAGCGCCGCGGCAGGGCCGCGGTCAGCACCAGCCCGTCCAGGTAGCTGGAATGGTTGGCGACCACCACGCAGTTGGAGCGCGGCAGGTGCTCGAGGCCGTGCACGCGGAAGGGTACGAAGATGAGCGCCAGAGTGGTGCGCACGCAGATCCGACCGATCTCGCGGCGCAGCGCCAGCGTGGGCGAGATGATGATCAGCGGACAGAACAGGATGAAGATCACGGCGGCGGCCACGGTGGAGGCGTAGACGCCGTAAATCGAGCGCAGAACGCAGGCAGTCATCGGCATCGAAGAGCGTTGGACTCCCTATTATAAAAGGCGTGGAGAGCATCACAGCCGGCTCGGGGCGCGATGATCGGGCCGCCATCGCGCGTTTCGTCGACGCGCTCTGGGTCGAGCGTGGCCTGGCGGACAACACGCGCGCCGCCTACGCCTCCGATCTGGGGCTTGCGGCGCGCTGGCTGGCGACGCGCGGCATGGTCCTGGAAACCGCCGCCGAGAGCGATCTGCGCGCCTACCTGTCCGCAAGGGCGCACGCGCCAGGAGCGCCGCGCTTCAGCGCTCGTACGCAGGCGCGCCTCATCAGCGCCTTCCGGCAGTTCTACGGCTGGCTGGTGCGCGAAGGCGCGCGCCGTGATGACCCCAGCGCGCGGCTCGTGCAGCCGCGGCTGCCACGGCGCCTGCCGCACAGCCTGACCGGTTCGGAGGTCGAGGCGCTGCTGGCAGCACCGGACCGCCGTACGCCGCATGGCCTGCGGGACGCCGCCATGCTGGAGCTGATGTACGCGTCGGGCCTGCGGGTGAGCGAGCTGGTGCGGCTGCGCTTCGACGAGCTCGACCTCGAACACGGCTTGGTCCGGCTGGTCGGCAAGGGCGGACGCGAACGCCTGGTGCCCATGGGAGAGCCGGCGCGCGACGCGCTCGTGGCGTATCTGCGCGACAGTCGGAGCGCGCTGTGTGCGTTGAGCGCCAACAGCACCGCGGGACGGGACGCCGTGTTCATCACCGCGCGCGGCGGCGCCATGACTCGCCAGAACTTCTGGATGCTGCTGCGACGCTACGCGGTGCTGGGCGGCGTCACGACGCCACTCTCGCCGCACAGCCTGCGCCACGCGTTCGCGACACATCTGATGGAGCACGGCGCCGACCTGCGCGTGGTGCAAACGCTGTTGGGTCACCGCGACCTGTCCACGACCCAGATCTATACGCACGTCGCGCGCGCGCGGTTGCGCGAGTTTCACGCGCGTTTTCATCCACGTGGCTGAACGCCCGGCTCGCGCCTGAGGCTACGGCGCGGCGGTTTTGCCGTCATACTCGCGACCTGTGTGACGCGGGCGCCAGCGGCCGCTACGGCGGGAGACAGGGAGCGCTGGGGAGCATCGTTGAAGCGGACCATCGAGGATTGCTCATGCGTGGAAGCAGCGGGACGCACGCCGTTCCTGTGACTGTACGGATGCTGACGCGCGCGGCGCGGCCCGCGGCGGCGCTGATCTGCCTGGCCTGTGTCGTCGGTCGCGCCGATGCGCAGACGCCTTCGCCGCTGCCCGAATGGGAGTACTCGGCGGGCGTGCCGTTCCGCAGCTACTTCGAGCCGCAGCCGCCGAAATGGCAGACCGCGGTCGGCATCGGCTTCAGCCTGCAGCCGGACTACGACGGCGCTTCGCACTACGAGCTGGTGCCGGCGCCGAGCTTCGACATCCGCTATTACAATCTCGCGTTCCTGTCGGTCGGAGAGGGCCTCGGCGTCAACCTGCTTCACGGCCGGAACTATCGCGCGGGGTTGGCGATCACCTACGACCTCGGGCGCAAGCTGAGCAACGATCTCGACGTGACCGCGCAGCGGCGCGTCGGCCCGACCGCTGAGATCAAGGCCTTCGGCGAGTACGTCATCTTCCCCGTCGCGCTGCGCTTGGACATCCGCCAGTCCATGTTCGGCGGTTACCACGGCTACGTCGGTGATCTTGGCGCCTACATGCCGATCCTGGGGTCGCGGGAGCACCGCTACGTTGTGTTCGCGGGTCCCTCCGTGACGCTCGCCAGCAGCGGCTACATGAGCCAGTTCTTCAGCGTGACGCCGGCGCAGGCCGCTACTTCGGGGCTGCCGCTGTACACCGCCCACGGTGGGTTGAAGGAAGTGGAATTCGGCGTCAACGCCACGTGGTTCTTCCACGACCGCTGGTTCTTCAACGGCGCCGCGGCCGTTGACCGCTTCATGGATGATGCCGCGCACAGCCCGTACACGGCGGAACGCGTGCAGGGCACGGTGGCCCTGACCGTCGGCTACCTGTTCGGCGGCCCGTCGCCCTGAGTATGGTCGGCGTCCTGCTCAGCGCTTGCGCGCCAGCGCGAGGCCGTCGCCGATCGGCAGGAGCGAGTAGTCGATACGCTCGTCGCCGTGCAACTTGTCGTTGAGTGCCTGCAGCGCGCGCGTGTCGGCGTCTTGTGAGGGGCGCGCGACGGCGCCGCCCCACAGCGCGTTGTCGATGGCGATCAGGCCGCCTGGGCGCAGCAGCTCGAGGCTGCGTTCGTAGTAGTTGTCGTAGCCCGTCTTGTCGGCGTCGATGAAGGCGAAGTCGTAACTGCCCGCCTCGCCCGCGGCGAGGCGCCCGCGCAGGGTCTCGGCCGCGGGCGCGACGACGAGCTCGATGCGGTCGGCCACGCCAGCGCGGTCCCAGAAAGGCCTGCCGATCGCGGTGTATTCTGCGCTGATGTCGCAGGCCAGCAGGTGACCGTCCGCGGGCAGCGCCAGCGCCACGCACAGCGCGCTGTAGCCCGTGAAGGTGCCGATCTCGAGCGTGCGGCGTGCCCCCATCAGCTTGACGAGCAGCGCCATGAACTGGCCCTGCTCGGGCGCGATCTCCAGCGACGCCAGCGGATGGCTGGCGGTGCGTTGGCGCAGCGCGACCTGCTCGGGAGTTTCACGCAGCGAATGGCTGCACAGATAGTCGTAGAGCGGTGGGTCTAGGTTGATGCTGCGGTTTGACATGACGGTGCTCCCGGCAGTGGGTGGATGGACGTGCGGGTCGACGTTGCCCTACGTGGCACGACTTTGGGTCCGTGGTAGCGCATCGGTGGCCGCCCCGCGCGGGGTGTGCGCGAACAGGCGGGCGATGCTGTGACCGTGCGCGGGGCGCTGCGGTTCGGCTGGCTGGCGCGCGACCAGCGCCCGCCGCGCGCGCAGTCCAGCCGCTGGGCAATTTTCGCAGTCGTGGCCGCGGCGCTGTTCATGAGCTCGCTGGACGGCACCATCGTTGCGACGGCGTTGCCGGCCCTGCAGCGCGAGCTGGACGCCTCCATCGCCTGGGCGGGGTGGACGATCACGGCCTATTCGCTGGGTCTGGTCCTGATGGTGCCGGTTGCCGGGGTGCTGAGCGAGCGCTACGGGGAGCGTGTGGTGTTTCTCGTCTCCGTTGCGGTCTTCACGATTGCGTCCTTCTGCTGCGGCCTTGCCACGAACATCTACGTACTCGTCGGCCTGCGCTTCCTGGAAGCCCTCGGCGGCGCGGGCTTCACGCCGTCGGCCACCGGGATCATCGTCGAGCACTTCGGCTCCTCGCGCGACAAGGCGGTGGGACTGTTCGGCAGCATCTTCTCGGTGGGCGCGATCGTTGGCCCGATCTTCGGCGGGCTGTTTGTGACGTACTGGTCGTGGCGCGGCATCTTCCTCGTTAACGTGCCGATCGGCATCGCGCTGTTCGTGCTGTGCCTGCGCGTGGTGCCGCGCGACGCGGCGCCGCTGCCGGGCGGCGGGCGCGGACGCTTCGACTACGTCGGCATGGCGCAGCTCGGCATCGGCGTACTGGGCGTGATGCTGGCTTTC
Organism: Nevskiaceae bacterium; assembly: GCA_036379455.1. Taxonomy (GTDB): domain Bacteria; phylum Pseudomonadota; class Gammaproteobacteria; order Nevskiales; family Nevskiaceae; genus SCRT01. The sequence goes on along the minus strand of DASVGQ010000125.1, from coordinate 6,436 downwards.
AATGCGCTCAGCGCCGGACTCGGGGCTATTGCGAGCGCCGGCTTCCTGCTGCCCGCCGCCGCGGCCGGGATCGCGCTGTGGTGCTTCGCGCTTCATACGCGGAAAACCCGAAATCCCTTCATCGCCGCGCGTTTCCTCGCCGGCCACGGCTTCGGCGCGGTGAACATCGTCAACGTCATGGGCGGCATGGTCGTGGGCCTGGTCGCGCTGCTGCCGCTGTACGCCAGCATCCGCTACGGCATCTCCGCGCTCGACGCGGGGACTCTGCTGAGCGTGGAGGGCGCGGCTTTCATCGCCGTGTCCGGCTTCGCCGCCATGTCCCTGCGCCGCACCGGTTACCGGCTGCCGATCTATTTCGGCATCACGCTGATGGTGCTCGGCATCGCCGCGCTGTCGGCCGCGCCGCACGGCATGTCGCCGTACCTGTGGCTGGCCGCCGTCGCGGGCTTCATCGGCATCGGCGCGGGCTGCTCCTCTCCGGCCAGCCGCAACGCTGGCCTGCAGCTGGCGCCGGAGGCGGCGCCGACGCTCGCGGGGCTGCGCACTATCAGCTTTCAGATCGGCTCCATCGTCACCATATCGATCACCACCGCGCTCATCTCGGCGACGAGCGCGCCGGGCGCGGCCCACGGCTACGTCTACATCGTCTGGGCGGTGCTCATCGCGCTGCTCACGCCGGTGATCGCACGCGTGCCGGAACATCGCGGCGCGTGGTGAGCGGCAGGTGGTCCGGGCGGGGCTCCGCGAGGCGGGGCGCCGGGCATGCTCCGTATTGGCCGGATCCTCGCGAACGCCGCGACCTGTCGCGAAAAATCGGCTCCGCGCGTTATGCGCCCGTCGCCACCGGTCGACGCGGATCGCTGCACCAGCCGCTCCACGACGGGACGAACACACGCGAGCCGTGCAGTCCAGCGAGCTCCATGGCGAGCTGGTTCTGGCAGGCGGATACGCCTGAGCCGCACATGTGGACGACGTCGGCCGGCCGCCGGGGTCCGAGCAGCGCGTCGAACTCGGCGCGCAGCGCTGCGGCGGGCTTGAAGCGCCCGCGGTCGTCGAGATTCATGCTCATCGGCCGGTTCTGCGCGCCGGGAACGTGGCCGGCCACGGGATCGCGCGGCTCGCGGACGCCGCGGAAGCGGGGTGTGGCGCGCGCATCCAGCAGCAGGAGCGCCCGGCGCTTCCGGGGATCCTCGAGCGCCTCATAGCCGACGGTGGCGGCGGCGTCGAAGCTCAGCGCCGCCGGCGCCTGCGAATGGCGTTGTGCCGGCCCGCTCTCTGTCGGCAGGCCCGCTGCCTGCCAGGCGCGCCAGCCACCGTTCATCACCTGCGCGTCCACGCCGGCGATGCGCAGCATCCACCACAGGCGGGCGGCCGCAAGCGGCGCGTCACCGTCGTCATAGACGATGACGGCGCGACCTGCGCGCCAGCCCCACCCGGCGAGGCGCGCCGCGAACGCTGCGGCGGTTGGCAGCGGGTGCCGTCCCTGGCCGCGCAGCGATGTGTCCGCGAGGTCGTGGTCGAGGTGGGCATAGACGGCGCCCGGCACGTGCGCGCGCAGGTAGTCGACCGCACCGCGCCCGGGCTCGTCGAGGCTGAAGCGGCAGTCGACGACGAGGCGCTCGGAGAGCGCATCTGCCGTTACGGCAGGCGTGATGAAGGGCTGGTCCATGGGCGGTGTGCTCCTGGCCGCGTTCAAGCGGCAATCGGGCGTTGCGATCCAGTGTGCACCGGCGGTGCGGTGATCGGCAGCGCACGCCATGAAGCGCGCGCGGCGAAGTTCGAGGACACGGCCATGCAACGCCATCGCGCAATGATGGTCAAAGGACCAGCGCGCGCCCCGACCGTGCGGCGGATCGCATCATCGCCGTCGCGCTGCCAACGTCGGAGGCTCGCGCGCGCATGTATTCACGGAGGACATGGCAATGGCACGCATGATCAGGTCTCCGAAGCTGACGAGCGAGAGCGAGCTCCTCAAGATGCCGGAGAACGCTTACATGAACGACGCGCAGCTGGCCTTCTTCAAGGCCCGGCTGCTGAAGATGCGAGAGGAGCTGTCGACGCGCGCGGCCGAGTTCGCGACGGATGTCCACGGCAGCGAGTTCCTTCCCGATCCGTCCGATCGGGCCACCGCAGAAGAGGAGCTGTGGCGCGATGCGCGGCTGCGCGAACGCGAGGAAGTCATGATGCAGAAGATCGGCGATGCGCTCGAGCGCATCCGCACGAAGGATTACGGTTACTGCGAGCGTACCGGGGATCCCATCGGCCTGCGGCGGCTCCTGGCGCGGCCCACGGCGACGACCTGCATCGGCATCAAGGAACGCGACGAGCGCCACGAGGCGCTCCGGTCGGATCGTCGCGTCACCGTGGAGGGCTGAGGCGCAAGCGCGTGTTGCGGCGGATGCACTGACCGTGTGAGGTGTGGCGCCGGTGCGGGACGCGCGCCTGCCTGCGACCGCGACGTCGTACGGGCGCCATTCCCTGCGCCCATCCGGGCCTGTCGCCAGCGCGCGACGCCCGCCCGGTCCCCGGGGAGAACTTGAAGACATAGTGAAGCGCGCCCGGCTGACGCCGGGCTCACAGGATCAATAGCGCAGGATCCCTCGCATGCGGCCAGCGCGACGTACCGTTCACCGGTCCGCGCGGAACCCGCATCACGGCCGCCAGTCTCAACGGCACCAATCACAACCGCTGGAAGCATGATGCAAGTGCGCCGTCGCACGTGGGGTCTCTTCCTGGCCCTGGCCTGCGCTGCGGGCCTCGGCGCCGAGCCGGCGCTGGCCGAGGAGGCGTCCGCTCCGGACGTGGCGCGCGCGACGCTCGACAACGGTCTGCGCGTGGTGGTCGTGCGCAATCCGCTCGCACCGGTGGTCACCACGGAGATGAACTACCTGGTAGGGTCGAACGAGGCGCCCGCGGGGTTCCCCGGCACCGCGCATGCCACCGAGCACATGATGTTCCGCGGCAGCCCGGGGCTGTCGCAGGACCAGCTGGCGCAGATCGGTGCGCTCATGGGCGGCGGCTTCGACGCCGACACGACGCAGACCGTCACGCAGTACTACTTCAGCGTGCCGACGCACGACCTGGACGTGGCGCTGCACATCGCCGCGCTGCGCATGCGCGGGCTGGACGTGGACCCGGACGCCTGGCACGAAGAGCGCGGCGCGATCGAGCAGGAGGTGTCGCGCGACCTGTCCGATCCCGGCTACCGCTTCTACACGCAGCTGCTGGGCATCATGTTCAAGGGCACGCCCTACGCGCACGACGCGCTCGGCACGCGGGCCTCCTTCAACCGCACGCCGGCGAAGCTGCTGCGCGACTTCCACGCGACGTGGTATGCGCCGAACAACGCCATCTTCGTGATCGTCGGCGACGTCGATCCGGCGCAGGTGATCGCGCGGGTCAAGACGCTGTTCGGCTCGATCCCGGCAAAGAAGCTGCCGGGCAAGCCGGCCATCCACCTGCAGGCGGTGCAGGCGCAGACTTTCCATCTCACCACCGACCAGCCCGATGGCACCGTCGCCATGGCTTGGCGACTGCCCGGTTACCGATCGCCCGACTACGCGGCGAGCGTCATCCTGTCCGACGTGCTGGGCAGCCGGCGCGGCGCGATCAACCAGCTGGTTCCCCAAGGCAAGGCGCTTTCCGCCGGCTTCAGCCAGAACGCCTTCGAGGGTGCGGGGCTGGGCTTTGCCGAAGCCTCCTTCGCCAAAGGCCAGGACGCGCAGGCGCTGGTGAAGGAGCTGGCGGCGCGCGTGGCGTCCGTGCGCAGCAACGGTGTGCCGGCGGCACTCGTGATGGCCGCGAAGCGACAGGAGGTCGCCGCACTGGAAGAGCAGAAGACCTCCATCTCCGGCCTTGCCAACGCGTGGTCCACGGCGCTCGCGTTCCAGGGGCTGGATTCTCCCGACGCCATGAAGACGGCGCTCGAGGCGGTGACGGTGGCGCAGGTCGACCGGCTGGCCCGCGAGGCGTTGGAACCTTCGCTGGCGATCACGGCCATCCTCACGCCCGAGCCGTCGGGCGCGGCGGTGGCGAGCCAGGGCTTCGGCGGCGCCGAGAGCTTCACGCCGAAGGTCACCAAGCCGGTCGCGCTGCCGGCGTGGGCACAGGAGCTGACGAAGGTTCCCCCGGTTCCGGATGATCCGCTGCATCCGACGGTGCAGACGCTGCCCAACGGCATCCGGCTCATCGTGCAGCCGGAGTCGGTGAGCGACACCGTGTCGGTGTTCGGCGAGATCCACACGCACCCGTCGCTGCAGGAGCCGCAGGGGCAGGAAGGCGTCGCCTCGGTGCTCGGCGACCTGTTCGGCTACGGCGGCGGCGATCTGGATCGGGACGCCTATCAGGCCGCGCTGGACGACATCGGCGCGCAGGAATCGGGCGGCACGAGCTTCGAGCTGGTGGTGCCGGCCGCGCACTTTCGGCGCGGGCTGCAGCTGCTGGCGCGCAACGAGCTGCAGCCACAGCTGCCGGAGGCGGCATTCAGGATCGTGCGTTCGCAGATGGCGCAGGCGTTGGTCGGCGAGATGCAGTCGCCTGGCTACCTGTTCGATCGCGCACTCGTGACCCATCTGCTACCGGCGGGCGATCCCGAGCTGCGGCACGCGACGCCGCAGAGCGTCTCCGCGCTCAGCCTGCAGGACGTGAAGAACTACTACCGCGCCGTGTTCCGGCCGGATGAAACCACCATGGTCATCATCGGCAACGTCAGCGCGAAGGCGGCGCGCACGGCGGTCGAACAGGCCTTCGGCGGTTGGCAGGCGACCGGCCCGAAGCCCGATCTCGCGCTGCCCGCCGTGCCGGACAACAAGGCCTCGGCGCACTGGGTACCCGACCACAGCGCCTCGCAGGATACGGTGGTGCTGGCCGAGACCACCGGCATCACCATCAGCAACCCGCAGCACTACGCGCTTGACCTCGGCGATGCGCTGCTCGGCCAGGGCTTCTACGCCTCGCGCCTGTATCGCGACCTGCGCGCCAACACGGGACTCGTCTACACCGTGGGTTCGAGCTTCGAGCTCGGCGACACGCGCAGCAACTACGTTCTCAACTATGCCTGCGATCCGGACAACGTCTCCAAGGCCAAGGTCATCGCGCTGCGAGACCTGGAGGAGATGCGCACCGAGCCGGTCGGTCGCGATGACCTCGACCGCGCCAAGGCCTTGATGCTGCGACAGCTGCCGCTCGGCCATGCGAGCTTTGGCGATATTGCCGAAGCGTGGCTGTACTACAGCCAGCACCATCTGCCGCTGAACCAGGCGACGGTGGTGGCGCGCAAGGTCGTGGAGTTGTCACCCGCCGACGTGCAGGCCGCGTTTGCCAAGTGGCTGCGTCCGGACGACCTCGTGCAGGTGGTGCGCGGGCCGCAGCCGCACTGATGCGGCGCGCGGCCGACGTGGGAGGCCCGTCGGCAGCTGGTGCGGACGGCAGGCGGTGTCTGGTCGCCCGGCGTGCCCGTCTCTCCGATATGACAGCAGCTGCTTATTGGTGACACGCGTCGGCATGCCGCCGCGACTGACCTCGCCTATGACGCCTCGCAGCCGGTGAGCTCGAGCGGCTGTCCGACGTCGATATCGCGGGCCGAGCCGAGATCGTTGGCGCGCGCCAGCGCCGTGGCGCTCTGGCAGCCGAAGCGGCGCGAGATGGAATAAAGCGTGTCGCCCGCACGCACCGTGTAGGTGCGCAGCGCAGTCTGGATCAGGCGGCCGCTGGCGGGTGCCGCGGTCGGCGCGAACGCCGGAATGGCGTGCGGCGGCGGCACGACGGTTTGCTGCGCGGGGCCGTTCTGCGCCAGCAGCACGTTGGGGTTGCGCACGCAACGACTCGGGTAGCCGTCCGCCATCGAGCTGGGCACGTAGACCGTGGTGCCGCCCGGCAGGATCGACGCGGGATCCAGCCGCGGGTTGAGGTTCCACAGCGTGACGCGGTGCGGTGCGAGCGCGCGGGTGCCGCTGCCGAGGCAGGAGGCGAGGCCGTTCAACGCGATCGGCTGGGTGAGACGCAAGGGCGTGAGCGCGGTATCCACCCGCGGGAAGCTCAGGCCGTAGCGCTCCGGATGGGCGAACAGCCACGCGGCGGCCAGTACGCGCGGTACGAAGCCGCGGGTTTCCGATGGCACCGCCGAGTGGATGGGCCGCGCCCAGAAGCCGGCGTTCGGGTTGGCCGCTGCGAGCTGTCGCAGCAGTCCGTCGCCGGCGTTGTAGGACGCGACGGCAAGCGTGAAGTCGCCGTGCAAGTCGCCGAGCGACTCACTCATATAAGCGGCCGCGGCCTGCGCCTCGCGGCGCGGATCGAAGCGTTCGTCGAAGCTGCCGACCCGCGACAGGCCGTAGCGCATTGCGGCCGCCGGCATGAACTGCAGCGGGCCGGCCGCGCCGCTGTGTGAGATCGCATGCACGTCGCCGCCGGACTCCTGCGTCATCAGCCCGAACAGCAG
>DASVGQ010000124.1:0-2062 GCA_036379455.1 Nevskiaceae bacterium | reverse complement strand
TCGGCATCGGCATCGGCGGCTCCAACCCTGCCAGCCGCAACGCCGGCTTGCAGCTCGTGCCCGAGCAGGCCGCACCGATCGCCGCGCTGCGCTCGTCGGGAATCCAGATCGGCTCGATCACCGCGGTGTCGATCGCCACGGCGATCATCGCGCACGCCGGCAACCCGGGAATCACGCAGTCGTGGATCTACGCCGCCTTCGCCGCCTTCATCATCCTCGCCGGACTGCCGCCGGCCACGCGTATTCCGGAACACAAGGGCGCGTGGTAGGCGAAACCCGGCATCCGCCTGCGTAATCCTTCACGACGCGCGAATGAATGGCAGCTCGCGCCTGCACGCATCCCCCGCGCTGCACCGGGCCGCAGGCTACCGGATCAGCTGCCACTTGCCGTTTTCGAGCCGCACCGGCACCGCGGCATGCTGATCGACACGGCCCTTGCCATAGCCGTAGTAGTCGCCGGGCTTGAAGCTCAGGATGCCGTTGGTCTGCACCAGGCCGTGCGTCGAGAGGATCGCCTTGCGCAGCGACGCGCGATAGGCCGCCGTCCCGGGCGTGCCCGTCGCGCGGCGAGCCGCAGAGGCGAACAGCCGATAGGCATCGTAGCCATAGGACTCGAACAGCCCGGTCGGATCGGCGTGGAAGCGGGCGCGGTAGAGCTTCAGGAACTTCAGCGCTACCGGCCGCACCGGGTCGTCCGCCGGCAGCTGCTCGGCCACCACGCCGGGCCCGGAGACGGCCACCACGCCGTTGCCCGCGGCGCCCACGACCTTCACGAAGGCGTCGTTGATCACGCCGTGCTGGTCATAGAAGCGCCCCTTGTAGCCCAGCTTGCGCAGCGTGATGAACGGCAGCGCCGCGGCCGACCCGGAGTTGCCGCCGAACACCGCCTCCGGGTGCAGCGACATCATGCGCAGCACCTGCCCGGTGACCGAAGTGTCGCTGCGCGCATAGCGCTCGTCGTCCAGCACCTTGATGCCGTCCTGCTTCGCGCTCGCCAGCAGATCGCGATAGGCGAGGTCGCCAAGAGCGTCGGAAAAGCCGATGTAGGCGATGTTCTTCACGCCGTCCTTCTGCATCTGCTTGACGACGGTACCGACCATCAGCGCGAAGGGCTGCTCGATGGTAACGGTCCACTGCGTCGCGGCATCCGTCGTCGGGTGCGAAGTAGGATCGGGCGAGATCTGCGGCGTGTGCGAGGACGTGGCGACGGACGCCACGGCCATCACGTTCGGCACACCCACTGTGCCGATGAGCACGTCGACGTGATCGTCATGCACGAGCTTGCGCGCGTCACGCTCCGAAGCCGCCGGATCGGAACCATCGTCCTCGCTGATGACGATGACCTTGTGGCCGTCGATCTCCGGCCACTGCGCATGCCCTACCTCAAGGCCGCGCTGCTGCGGCAGGCCGAGCGCGGCGTTCGGTCCGGACAGCGCGTCGATGAAACCCACCTTGATCGGCGCGGGCGCGGCCGCCGCAGTGAGCGGCGCAATAAAGGCAAGCAGGCCCGTCGACAGCGCGGCGCCGAGCCACCGGCCGGACCCGTGATCTCTCCACATGGGCGCTCCTCCTGGTTCTCGCGATCACCCGCTGGATGGACCGCGCGGCGCGCCGGGAGTTGCCTGCCGTCAACGAGTCGACTGGCCACGGCGCTCCGGAGAAGCCCCGGGAGCCGGGCTCACACCGGTCGAATGCTCATTCGATCGCAAGATCGAGATGCACCGGACTCGCATCCCACGCGGCGTACCAGACTTGGCAACGCAGATCGGCCGCCGCGCGCTTGAACCTCAGGCTTCCGAGCCCGCCGTTGCCGGCCGCCCACGCGGGGATGAGCCGATCCAGCAACATGAGCGCCAGCGCGCTGAGGATCTCCCGCAGCCGCTGGCCGCCTTCCTCACAGGGCCGGTCGAGCGCCTCTTCCTCGGAAGCCCCATCCGCGCCCGGCGGCAGGTGGATCCCGACGATCGAGCTGTGCCCCGCGCTGCCCTCGTAGACGACCGTCGCCCAGCGCAGATGCTGCTCGACGAGCATGCGCCACACGAGCTGCCGCAGGGACTGGATC
>DASVGQ010000123.1:0-2259 GCA_036379455.1 Nevskiaceae bacterium | reverse complement strand
CGCTCCGCGATGCCGCTCAGCGTCTGGCCATGCTGCACGCGATGACGAACGACATTGCTGCGCGGTGTGTGCGCCGCCGCCGGCATCAGCCGCGCGGCGTTCGCTTCGGTAGGGATGCGCAGCACCTGACCGACCCTGATGTGGCGCGCGCTGTGCAGCTGATTGACCGCGACGAGCCGCTCGACGCTCACCCGGTGGCGCTGCGCGATCGCCGTCAGGGCGTCGCCTCGCCGCACCCGATAGCTCACATACCAGCTGCGCTGTCGGTCGAAGCGCTGCGCCGGTCCGAGGTCCGCGTACAGGCGCTTGAAGCGCGTCGCTTCGCCGGCCGGCACCCGGATGGTCGCGCCCGGCGGCACGCGCATGTGACCGTCGACGACGGCCGCGCTGAACGCGGGGTTGAGCATGGCGAACTGCGTCGCATCGGCGCCGGAGATCTCCTCCAGCGCGCGGTACGGCACGTAGTTGCTGGTCGTCACGGTGTCGAAACGAACCGGCGCCACCGGCGCCACCGGGCCGTAGTAGTGCGCCGCATGCGTCGCGACCACGTTTGCCGCGAGGAATTCCGCGTAGAAGTTGCTGGAAGCGAAGCCGAAGCGCGGGTTGTCGTAACGCTCGACGAGATCAGCCAAGGTCGCGCCGCCCGTGGCGGCGAGCGCACGCTGGACGCCGCCGCGGCCGTAGTTGTACGCCGTGATCGCGAGCGGCCACGTGCCGAGCGCCTCGTGGTTGTCGCGCAGGAAACGGGCAGCCGCGTCCGTGGAGGTCCACGGGTCGCGCCGGTCGTCCTGTACGGCGTCGAGCGTCATGTAGATGCGCGCGGCGGCGGGCATGAACTGCCAGATACCGGCCGCGCCGACCTTGGAGTAGGCCAGCAGATCGAAGGAGGATTCGACGATCGGCAGGCGCGTCAGCGCGCGCGGCAGGCCGTAGTTGGCGAAGATCCGCTCCATGCTCGGCAGGTAACGGCCGGCCACCGTCAGCGCGTTGCGCGTGCGCTCGCGCAGGCCGCGCTGCACGCGCAGCGTGCCCTCGAGCGCCTGGAACTTCTGCACCGGCCCACCGCCCAGCGCGTCGTACACCTGCCGCTGGTCGGTGCTCAGCCGCGAAACGTCACCGCCCGCCGCGACGATACCGCGCAGCGCCCGCTCCGCGCCGTCGACCGCCTGCTTCTCGGTGGCGCGCCGTCCGGCGGCCGACCCATCGGAATCAAAAGTCAGGATCTGCACGACCTGATAGGGCCGGACGCTGGAGTGGACCACGCTCTGGTTGTCACCCCAGGTGCCGAAGACCCTCGTCCAGAAGCGCACGGCCGGCTGCAGCACCGCGGGTTCCGGGAACAGCGCCGGGTCGAGCCCGGTGGCGCGTACATCGACGCCCGAACCGGCGGGCGCGGCCGCCGCTGCGCCGACCGCCGTGCCGCCCAACCACAGCGCGAGCGCAAGCTGTGCCAGTAAACGCATCCCCTTCACCCTCAAGCAGTTGGTCGTTGTTCCCCACGCAGCGCTGGAGATCGTATCCATGCCCGCACCGCCCCGCAAGCACGCCGCAGAGCGCCCGGCCATACGCCCGGAGAGTCCTGGAGCCCGGCGAGCAAGACCGGATCGCGTGTCCTCACGACACAACATGCCCGGTCCCGGTGACGGCTCAAGTGGCGATGCAGGCACTACACGGCATGCCGCGTGCCGCCGACGCACGGCGTCCGCACAGCAACTGATCCAGCGTTGCCCTAAGCTTGCGCCCCGCACCCCGTGCCTCACAGCCCGTCATGAGCACCGCCTTTCCCCCGATCGAGCCGTACGCCACGCAGCGCCTGCAAGTCTCGGACCTGCACGAGATCTACGTCGAGCAGTGCGGCAATCCTCAGGGCAGGCCGGCCATCTTCCTGCACGGCGGCCCGGGCGGCGGCTGCGAGCCGTGGCACCGCCAGTTCTTCGACCCCGCGCGTTATCGCATCGTGCTCTTCGACCAGCGCGGCTGCGGCCGGTCCACCCCGCACGCGGAGCTGCGCGAGAACACTACCTGGGATCTCGTCGCCGATATCGAGCGCATCCGCGAAGCGCTGGGCATCGAGCGCTGGCTGGTGTTCGGTGGCTCCTGGGGCTCCACGCTGGCACTGGCCTACGCCGAGACGCATCCGGAGCATGTGACCCACCTCGTGCTGCGCGGCATCTTCCTGATGCGCGCGGCGGAGATCCGCTGGTTCTACCAGGACGGCTGCAGCTGGATCTATCCCGACGCGTGGCGCCATTACCGCGA
>DASVGQ010000122.1:0-37948 GCA_036379455.1 Nevskiaceae bacterium | reverse complement strand
TGCTGGCGCGCCCGGAGGGATTCGAACCCACGACCCCTGCCTTCGGAGGGCAGTACTCTATCCAGCTGAGCTACGGGCGCATCACCGCAACGGGCGGCAGCATAACCGCATCTTCGGGCACCCGACAACGCGAAGCGTTGCCCTGCGCTCTGCGACGTTTGCCGTTGTCGCGCGATGCCCTCGTGCGGCTGAGCGCGACGCGGGTTGCCCTTCCTATATGCGGTCACGCACGATCCTGTGGCGCGGCGATCCTTGAGGACACGGATGCACAACGGAGCCTTGCCCGACCGACAGCTGACTGCAGCGCTGTTCCGCCACGTCAGCGCTGATCGAGGGGAGGCCTACCGGGCGGTGCTTGACGCGTTCGCCGCGGCCAAGCGGCGCTTCCGGTTGCACCTGCGCGCGGATGAGGTGCGCGCGGAGGCCGCGTGGCCAGGCGGGCGAAAACCGGAACCGGAAGAAGTCGCGCGCTTGCTGGAGCAGCTCGTGGAATGGGGCAACCTGCGCGCGCAGGCCGATACCGCGCGGGTGACGACGGTCGAGGACTTCTACCGTGCGCGGTTCCTGTACCAGCTCTCGCGCGAAGGCGAGGCGGTAGAAACCGGGCTCGCGGCCTACGCGGCCGCGCTGGAACGCCGGGCGACGCTGCAAACCGTGGCGTTGGAAGATATCCAGACCCAGCTCGCCGCGCTGGCGCGGCTTGCCCGCGAAGACCCGCTGGACGATGCCCGTGTGCACCAAGTGCTGCGCGAGCTGGTGCACGTGTACGAAGGACTTGCCGGTAACGCCGAGGACTTCATGGCAGGCCTCGCGCGCACCGTGGAATTGCAGTCTGCCGATGCGACCACGGTGATGGCCTACAAAGACAAACTGATCGAATACCTGCAGCGCTTCATCGGCGACCTGGTGGCGGCGTCCGCACACATCGCGCAGTCCCTGCTCGCGCTGGAACCGGTCGATCGGCTGCTCGAAGCCGCGGCAAGCCGCGAGTCGCGGGACGTCGCACCGGGCGACGCGGACGCGGCAGCCGATGCCAGCACGTCGATCCTCGCCGCTTGGCGGGACCGTTGGCTGGGCCTCCGCGGCTGGTTCCTCGCCAGCGAGGCCGGACCCTCGCAGGCGCAGTTGCTGCGCGCGCAGGCCAGGTCCGCGATCCCGCGGGTGCTCGCGGCGATCGCCCGCGTCAACGAGCGCCGCACCGGCCGCAGCGATCGCGGGGCCGACTACCGCGTGCTCGCGCACTGGTTTGCCGCGGCCGATCCAGCTGACTGCCATCGTTTGTGGCGTGCGGCGTTCGGCCTCGCGCCCGCACGTCACCTCGCGCTCACGGTGGCCACGGACGTTGCGGCTATGACGCCGTGGGCCAAGGCACCCGCCATCCCGATCGAACCCACGCTGCGCGAGCGTGGCCGCCTCCCGAGCGTTGGCGGGCCGCCGCGGCTCACCGACCGCTCGGCGCAAAAGCGCTGGCTCGCGGACCAGCTCGCAGACGAGCGCGCCGAGACCGCCGCCGCACGTGAACGCCTGATCAGCGGCGACATCACCCGCCTCTCGCAGCTCGGCCGCCTGGATCGGCACACGTTCCGCCTGTTCCTGAATCTCCTCGGCGAAGTCTTGGCCGATATGCGCGATCCCGCCGCGTCGGTCGAACGGCGCACGCGCGACGGCAGCCTCGTAATCACCTTCACGCGCATTCCGGACGCACCGATCGTCGTTGTCGAAACGGAGGACGGCGCATTTGCGGGCGCCGATCATTGGGTTCACATACGTAGCGCGGATGCAAATGACGTGGAGAAAGGAATCTCCGCTGCCGCCGGAGCACCTTCGGCTGTCGACCCAGAACCTCCAAAGACTGTGCGCCCTTCCCGCTTTCGCGGAGGCGGCAGTGACCCACGCCGATACTGAGGCTCGCTATCGACCAGTAATGAATGCGCATGCCTGAAACCGCCATCGTCGACGCCCGCGCTCGCGAAGCCGAAGAGCAGCTCCAGCGGGCGCTCCGGGCCCTGCTCGCGCGGCCGCTGATGACCGGCCGCGATCCCGATTTTGCGATGGTGCGGTTGCACGCCAAAGCCCTGCGCACCTGGTTTGCGCGCGAATGTGGCTGGGCGCTGCGGATCGAGCGCAGCCACGCGCGGCTTGCCAAGCGCCCCGGCGACAATCGCGATGCAACGCGTGGTGCCGCCGGTTTCGACCGCGGCCGTTACGTGTTGCTGTGCCTCGCGCTTGCCGTGCTGGAGCGGGAAGACATCCAGATCACGCTTGCCCGTCTCGGAGAGGCCCTGATGGATGAAGCGCGCGAGCCCGAACTGGCTGGGCTCGGCTTCGAATTTGCGCTCGATCGCCAGAGCCAGCGCCGTGATCTCGTCGAGGTGTGCCGCCTGCTGCTCGATCTCGGCGTGTTGACGCGTGTCGCGGGTGACGAGGCGGCTTATATCAATCAGGCCGGCGATGCGCTGTATGACATCCAGCGCCCGGTGCTGGCGGCGCTGCTGGTCGGTGAACGCGGGCCCTCGACACTTGCTGCGGCGGAGACGACCGCGGAGCGCCTGGCCGCGCTCATTGCCGACCCGTCCGCTGAACGCGAGGATGCTCGCCGCACCGGCGTGCGCCATCGCCTGAGCCGGCGCCTGCTGGATGATCCGGTGGTGTACATGGATGAACTCGAGGCGGACGAGCGCGACTATTTCGCCGGCCAGCGCGGCCCGATGGGCCGGCGGCTTGCGGAAGCGGTCGGGCTCAGCGCCGAACACCGCGCCGAAGGCAGCGCGCTGGTCGACCCGAGCGGTGACCTCACCGACGTGGCCTTGCCCCAGCAAGGCACCGATGCCCACGCGACCCTGCTGCTGGCCGAGTATCTGGCCGCGCGCCTGCGCGGTGGCCAGTCGACGCCGGTTCCGCTTGCCGAAATCGAAGCATTCCTCCGCGACGGCGCGCGCGAGCATCGCAAATACTGGCGCAGGGATACCCAAGCGACCGGGGCCGAACGCGAGCTTGCTCGCGCCGCGCTGGACCGGCTCGACGCGCTGCGCCTGGTCGAACGCCGCGGCGATACCGTACATGCCAGGCCCGCCGTGTGCCGCTTCAGGCTCGGCGCGGCGAATATCCAGTCCGCGCGGCAGGGCGATTTGCTGGCGGACTCCGCGTGAACGGGCGGCTACCCGAAGCCCGCACCACGCGTTGGCAGCCACTGCGCGTGGGCCTCGTCGAGCTCTATTACTACGATCGCGAGGAGTTCTGGTTCGAGGACGGGCATCTCCTGCTGCGCGGCAACAACGGCACCGGCAAGTCCAAGGTGCTCTCGCTCACGCTGCCGTTCCTGCTCGATGCCAGCCTGTCGCCCGCGCGCCTCGAACCCGACGCCGACCCCGGCAAGCGCATGGAGTGGAACCTGCTGATGGGCGGCAAGTACAAGCGCCGCACGGGCTACGCGTGGATCGAATTCGGCCGCCTCGACGAGGATGGCCAGCCGTGCTTCGCAACGCTTGGCGCCGGTCTGCGCGCGACCGCCGGGCGCCCGGGCGTCGATTCGTGGTTCTTCGTCACCGACCAGCGCATCGGCTCGGGCTTCGACTTGGTGGACCCGAACCAGACCGTCGCGACCCAGGAGCGGTTGAAGGAGCTGCTCGGCAGCCACAATGTGCACGCCACCGCGCGTGAACATCGCAACGCGGTGGACGAGCGCCTGTTCCGGCTGGGGCGGGAGCGCTATCGCGCGCTCATCGACACCCTGATCCAGCTGCGCCAGCCGCAACTGTCCAAGCGGCCCAACGAGGACAACCTCTCGCGCGCGCTGTCGCAGGCGTTTGCGCCGCTGGCCCGCGCGGTGCTGGAAGACGTGGCCGACGCCATGAACCAGCTCGACGCCTATCGCGCCGAGCTTGAAAACTATGCGGCCACGCGCGATGCCGTCGCGCGCTTCAACGGCACCTATCGGCGCTACGCGCAGATCTTGGCAAGGCGGCGCGCACGCACTCTGCGGCAATCCCAAACCCGGGTCGACAACGCGAGCGCGGCCGCGCGCGATGCGCGGGCCGAGCAGGCTGGCGCCGAAGCGGCGCTGGTTGAAGCGCGGCAGCAGCGCCACGCGAACGAAACGCGGCAGGCGGAAGTCGCCGGCCAGCTCGAGGTGCTGCGGGCAAGCCCCGAGATGCGCAGCGCGCAGGAGCTTGAGCGCGCCCGGCGAGACGCCGCGGGTGCAGAACAAGTGGCGGCGGCCGCGAAGATGGACGCCGACCGGACCGCCGAACGCCAGCGCGGCGAAGCGGAGCGCCTCGCACGCCGATGCGCCGCGAGCGAGGCCTCGCGAGAACGGTTTGAAAGCGCCTTCGCGGCCGGCGCGACGCAAGCCAGGGCGATGGGGGTCACGGCCGCGCATGCGGACAGTTGGGGCGCAAACGCGTCGCCCGATGCGCTGGCCCGGCGCGCCGAGTCCGAGCGCCGCAAACCGTTCGAGCGCCAGCGACAGCTTGCCGCCGCCCGCAGCAAGCAGATCGACCAGATCCGCAAACGCATCGGCGATGTCGAGCACGCGCGGCAGGCGCAGCAGATGGCGCAGCGTGAACGCGCCGCCCGCGCGGACGACAGCGAAACCGCCGAGGCCGAGCTTGCCGCCGCCGCGCGCAGGCTCGAAGGCACCGCGCAGGCCCACATCGCTGACTGGCAAGCGTTTGCCGAGCGTGTTGCGGAAGGTTTCGATCCTGAAGTCGCGCGGGCATGGCCCTACGCCGCCGCGGCGCTGGCCGACTGGATCCACAGCCTCGACGGGACATCGCCGCTGGAAGTCCACTGGAATCGCGTCGCGAATACCGAGCGCGACCGCATCGCGGCGGACGCAAGCGACCTGCGCCAGCGGCAGCGCGCGCTCGAAGCCGAACGCGCGCCGCTGGTGGAGGAACGCACGCGGCTCGAGGAAGGCCGCCAGACGCCGCCGCCCGCGTCGCCCACCCGCACCGCGGTGCGCGCAGAACGCGCCGGTGCGCCGCTCTGGCAATTGGTCGACTTTGCGCCCGAGGCCGATGCCGTCGTCCGCGCGGGCGTCGAGGCCGCGCTGCAGGCAAGCGGCCTGCTGGATGCCTGGGTGACTCCGGGAGGCACCCTGCTTGCGCCCGACACCGAGGACACCTGGCTGGTGCCGAGGCCCGCACGCCGGGATGCCGTCACGCGCACGCTCGGAAGCCTGTTGGGGCCGGATGCCGGGGGCGATGCGCCGGTCGCGGCGGCTCACGTCGAGGCGCTGCTGGCGGGCATCGCGCTGGTTGAGGATGACACCCCACCGGATGTCGCTGAAGCCTGGATCGCGACCGACGGCCGCTTCCGGATCGGCGCTCTCCAAGGGGCGTGGCACAAGCGCGACGCCGAGTACATCGGCTACCCCGCGCGCGAAGCCGCGCGTCAGCGCCGCCTGCAGGAAATCGCGCAGCGGCTGGCAGCGCTGGCGGCGCAAGAGCGCGACATCGCGGCCGCACGCTCCGCGCTGGCGGTCCGTCGGGAAACGCTTCAGCGCCTCGCCGACGGGCGCCCGGGATCGGACGCGTTGCGCGCCGCGCACGCCGAGCGCGCGGCTTTCGAGCGTCGCGCGGCCGGCGCGCGCAAACAGCTCGGCGAAGCCGAAGCGCGCCTGCAGACCGCGCGCAACGCCGTCGAACGCGCGCAGGAATCGCTTGCCATCGATGCCGAAGACACTGGGTTGCCCATCGAACGTGAAGCGCTCGATGCGATCGCACACGCGGTCAATGAGTACAGGCTTGCGATCCGCTCCACCGAAGCCGCGCTGCGCGAACACGCGCAGGCGCTGATCGAGCAGGCCGAGCAGACGCGGCGTGACGCGCAGGCACGCGCGGATTTCGAACGCGCCACGGCTCGCGCAAGCGAACAACACAACCGCGCGCGGGCGGCGCGGGCGCGGCACGCAGAGCTGGCGCGCAGCGTCGGTGCCAGCGTCGAGGCGGTGTTCGCACGGCTGGCCGCGTTCGAACAGGAGCGCGACGCGCTCGAGGTCGCGGTCAATTCAGCTCGTCGCGCCGAGATGGAGGCCACCAGGCGGCTGGGCGCGGCCGAGCAGGCCGTCACCGACACCGCGCAGCGGCTCGCGGACGAGCAGACCCGACGCAGCGAAGCGGTCACGACATTGCAGAAATTTTCGGTGACTGGCCTGCTGCGGATGGCCGCGCCGGCGCTTGCCGCATCGGACACCGACGGCGCCTGGGCCATCGATGCCGCACTTGCGATCGCGCGCGCCGCCGAGGCTGCCCTGAACGATGTCGATGACGGTGATGAGGCCTCGCGGCGTACCATGGACCAGCTCACGCAGGAATTCGGCGGCTTGCAGCGCAGCCTTTCGGCGCAGGGCTTCGAATGTTTCGGACAGCCCGGAGACGATGGCTTCGTGGTGCGGGTTACGTTCAACCAGCGCGCCGAGCCCCCGGACACTCTGCAGGTCGTGCTCGAAAACGAGATCAGCGAGCGCCGCAGCCTCCTTACCGCCAAGGAAACCGAGGTCATCGAAAACCACTTGCAGGCGGAAATCGCTGATCGCCTGCAGCAGTTGATCCGCGCCGCGGACGCGCGGGTGGAATCGATCAACACCGAGCTCGCCAAGCGTCCCACGTCAACCGGCGTCAAGTTCAAGCTGGTGTGGGAACCGCTGCCGGATGACGACGGATCGCTCGCGCACCTTGCGAACGTGCGCCGGCTGCTGTTGAACCGCAGCCACGATGCCTGGTCGCCGGCCGATCGCGCGGAAGTCGGCGCGTTCCTGCAAGGTCGCATCAGCGCCGAGCGCGAGCGGGATACCGGTTCGGCGCGGATCGACCAGCTCGCCAACGCGTTGGACTACCGCGCCTGGCACCGGTTTCGGGTGCGCCGCTGGCAGGACGGCCAGTGGAAACCGCTGTCCGGTCCGGCGTCGAGCGGCGAGCGCGCCCTGGGGCTGACGGTGCCGCTGTTTGCCGCGGCCGCGAGCCACTATGAAAGCGCTGCGCCGTTCGCGCCGCGCCTGGTGCTGCTCGACGAAGCCTTTGCCGGCATCGACGACGGTGCGCGTGCGCACTGCATGGGCCTCATCCGCGAATTCGATCTCGATTTCGTGATGACCAGCGAGCGCGAATGGGGGTGCTACGCCGAGTTGCCCGGCGTGTCCATCTGCCACCTCGTGCGTCGCGCTGACATCGATGCGGTGTACGTTTCGCGCTGGCGCTGGAACGGACGCAGGCGCGAGCCTGTGGCGCTGCCGCAAGCGGAGCCGGAACCGCTGGGATGAAAGGGTCGCCTCCACCGCGCGCTGCGGTCGCGTTGCGTCCGTCCTCGTCCTGCCGTGTTTGTGAAACGCCTGGTGATCGCGGGGTCCCGCTGAATGATGGTGACCCCATTGAGCCGGAACCTACCGGTGCCTGATGTGCCGCGGCTGGAACGCCTGCTGGGCGGCGCGCCGTTGGCCCGGCTGCGCGAACGGCTGCGCAGGCGTTACGAAGTGGGCGAACCGACCTCGGACCGCTTCACCCTTGGCCAGCTCACGCCCGCCGCCGCCGCCGCGCTCGCGGGCCTGCTTGGCCGAGTACCGCGTCCGCGCAGCTCCATGCAGCTCTCGCACGCTGAACTGGACGCCGCGCTGCGCAGCGCGGGGGTGGCGAGCGACCTGCGACAGGCGCTGGAATTCCTGGACGGGCCGATTCGCGATCCTGCGGCGGCGCGCGCCCAACGCCTGCAAGCTTGGGCCGGCGCTTTCGCCGCTGCGGTCGATTCGCGCCTCGTAGGCGTGCTCGCGGATGCGATGTGGAAGGGCGTGCTCAAGCGACTCGCGGGCGGCGATCCCGGGCGCGCGCGTGCCCTCGTCGAACAAGCCGATGCGGTGCTCGCGCGTTTGCCCGCGGCCGGCATTTCGTTGGCGCGTCTGGCGGCGAGCGCGCTCGGGGACGCGCACGCGCTGGACGCCAGCCAGCCGGTCGGGACGCTGGTCCTCCGCGCCGTCGCCGCGGGCGATCGCGACCTTCGGCCGCGCGAGCTCTGGGCTGGACAGGGCGTTCTGGTCAACGAACTGGCCAAGCCCGTGGCCACGCTCAATCTCGCGGCCGATGGCAGCGGGTTTGCCGCGCGGCTCGTGCGTCTGGCTGCAGCCGTGGGGGAACCCGTGCATTTGTCGCTGCGGCTGCTCGCACATCGGGCGCCGGCGTGGGCGCCTGAGCAGCGCATCTTCGTGTGCGAAAACCCCGCGGTGCTGGCCGCGGCCGCCGACGCCCTCGGCCCGCGCTGCCCGCCCATGGTGAGCATTGATGGCCAGCTTTCCGCGGCGCCCCGCACCCTGCTCGACCAGCTCGCAGCGCGCGGCGCGACGTTCCGCTACCACGGCGATTTCGACTGGGGCGGCCTTCATATCGCGAACGTGCTGTTCGCGCGTTACCGCGTGCTGCCGTGGCGTTTCGACGCCGCACACTATCGGCCTACCGATGGCCCGCCGCTGCATGGCAACCCGGTCATCGCCAGCTGGGACGCGGCTCTGAGTCCGGCAATGCGAAAAGCCGGCATCGCGATCCACGAAGAAAGCCTGCTGGACGCATTGCTCGCCGATCTCATGCATGGGTCAAACCGCGCCGCATAGGCGGTCCGGTTTGCACGACGAACGGGCAGGTTCCGCAGCTCGAGGCCAGTGCTTCTACGCGGTGCCGGCGACCTTGGTACAGGCCATGAACGCCGTGATCAGCGCTCCGTGGTAGGTGGCGCGGTCGAGCACCAGCGACAAACGGCGTTCAAGGTCCAGAAAGGGCGTCTCCAATACCTTTAAACGCCCCGCCCGTGCGGCGTTTTCCACCGCTACCGCAGGCAGGCAGGCGATACCGAGCCCGGCAATCACGGCTTGCTTGATCGCCTCGATTTGATCGAGCTCGAGCACGGTTTCCCCGGGCGGCAAGGTGGCCAGAATACGTTCGGTCTGGGCGCGGGTGGCCGAACCTTGTTCGCGCACGATCCAGTGCGCGCCGGCAAAATCTGCCGCCTGCAGGCGGGACTTCCGGGCCAGCGGGTGCTTCTGGGGTGCACAGACCACCAGCATGTCGCGTCGCCAAGGGTGTACTTCCAGGTCCGCGTGAACCACGGGCCCTTCCACGCAGCCGACGTCCATGGCGTGCGCACGTACCGCCGCGACGATGCCGCGCGTATTCCCCACGTGCAGCTGTACCGTCACCTGTGGGTGCTCTCGTGTGAAACGGCCCAGCAGCTCGCCCACCAGATAGTTGCCGACCGTGTTGCTGGCGCCCAGGCGCAAATTTCCAGCGAGTTCTCGGGCTTCGCCTGCCGCGCGTTGTTGCAGGTCGCGCATGCGCTCAAGGACTTCACGCGCCAACGACACGATTTCACGACCACGATCGTTGAGGCGCAGACGCCCACGGACGCGCGCAAACAGAGGGCCTCCCAGGTGCCGTTCCAACTCGGACAAGGCCAGGCTCACGGCCGGCTGGGTCAAGTGCAGTTGCTCGGCGGCCGCCCGCGCGCTGCCCT
The DNA here is from genome assembly GCA_036379455.1 of Nevskiaceae bacterium. GTDB lineage: Bacteria > Pseudomonadota > Gammaproteobacteria > Nevskiales > Nevskiaceae > SCRT01. Next base: position 28,456 of record DASVGQ010000122.1, on the reverse strand, counting down.
CCGTGACGATGGACACGAAGATTTCCAGTTGGCGAGCACTGATGTTGAGCATAAGAACATGTTATGTTACCTGTAAGCATTCATAACTTTTAATTTTCACTGAGCCAGTCCAGGCTGCGTGCCCTTTCGCGAGGAACGTGCCTGTGCCCAACGACAACGCCGCCGTACTGGCGCGCACCACTGGTCGTTTGCAAAACCTTTCCCGTCTCTGGCCGGGGCTGCTGCTGTGCAGTGGAGTTGCCGTTGTCGCCTGGCAATGCGGGCGCTGGTTGCCGCTCGTGGGAGGGCCGGTGTTCGGCATCGTGCTGGGCGTCATCGTGCGCAACGTGCTCAGGCCACCCGCCGTATGCAACACCGGCATTCGCTTCGCCGGCAAGCAGATCCTGTGTTACTCGATCGTGGCTCTGGGCTTGGGTCTGAGCCTGACTCAGGTCGCGCACACAGGCTTGAATTCGCTGTCGGTGACCGCGGTCACCATCACGACCGCTTTCATGGCTGCCTGGGCCTTGGGCCGGCTGCTCCATATTCCGTCACGGCTGAAGCTCCTGATCGGCGTGGGCACCGCGATTTGCGGCGGCTCGGCCATTGCGGCCGTGACGCCGATCATCAAAGCGGAAGAGCATGAAACCGCGTTCGCGATTTCCACGATTTTCCTGTTCAACCTCATCGCGGTCCTGCTGTTCCCGCCGCTGGGCCACCTGATGGGCATGAGCAACCACGGCTTCGGTCTGTGGGCTGGCACCGCGATCAACGACACGTCTTCCGTGGTCGCGGCCGGCTTCAGCTACTCCAACGCGGCCGGCAATTTCGCCACCATCGTGAAGCTCACGCGCGCGACGCTCATCATCCCGGTGTGCCTGGGCCTGGCGCTCATCGAGGCGTGGCGCCACAAACGCGGTGGAGACGCCTCTTTCAAGCTGTACCGCGTCTTCCCTTGGTTCATCCTGTGGTTCGTCGTCGCATCAGCGATCCGTACCGCCGGCTGGATTCCCGCCGGCTGGCACGCAGGAATTCATGATCTGGCCTTGTTCTTGATCATCGTTGCACTGGCCGGCATCGGGCTGGCATCCGACCTGCGGCGCATGAAATCGACCGGGCTTCGGCCGATCGCACTGGGATTCGGCGTGTGGGTAGCCGTCGCCGTCAGCAGCCTCGCTGTGCAGCTCGTCACGGGGCAGCTGTAGCGGCTGCCACCGGGAGCGCCGGACTGAAGCGGAATCGGCCATTCCACCCGTGACGGGTGACGTGGTTCACGTGCAGAGAGGTGTGCTCTCAGCCTGAGGCTTTCAGCTCCACCAGGTTGCCGTCCGGGTCGTGGAGGTACAGCGACGGACCGTTGCCCTGCGCGCCGTAACGTGTCTCCACGCCGCCGGTCGCGACGCCGTGCGCCGCGAGATGCGTTTGCAGCGCGGCCGCGTCGAAGCTCGCGATCTGCAGGCAGAAGTGGTCCATGTTGCCGTTCGCGCCGTCGGCGGCGTTCTCCACTTCGAGCAGGTCGATCAGCGCGTCGCCGGCGCGCAGCTGGTAGAGGCCGATGTCGGCCTGCACCTTCTCGAGCGGGCAGCACAGGACTTCGGTATAGAAACGCAGCTGGGCCTGCAACTGCGTGGTGCGCAGGACGACGTGGTCGATCGCCGTGACGTGCACGGCGCGTTGAATCGGCTCGTCACTGGCGGGACGTGGACTCATGCAGCAGGCCGGTTTCGTCTCCGCGCGGAGGTTCCCGTGCCGAGGGCAGGCGATCGATGATCTCGAGCAGACGCTGCACGGCGCCACGGTTGCCCGCCACCGCTTCGCGCCCGGCCGCGCCGCACTCCTTGCGGCGCTCGGGCACCATGAACAGCTCCGCGACGTGCGTCGCGAGGTCGCGCGCGTCCTCGACTTCGAAGGCCGCGTCGTGTTCGAGCAGCAGCCGGCGGGCATCCTCGAAGTTGTGCATGTGGGGGCCGAACAGCACCGGCAGCCCGAGGGCCGCCGGCTCGAGGATGTTGTGGCCGCCGACGTCGACGAGGCTGCCGCCGACAAAGGCGATGTCTGCCGCGGCCAGGTAAGTGAACATCTGTCCCATCGTGTCGCCGATGATCAGGTTGCCCATGAAGGCCTTGCCGCCCTGCGGCGGCTGGCTGAGGTCCAGCCCGGTGTGGCGGCGGTAGACGAACCCGCGCCGCATCGCCAGCGTGCCGACCTTGTTGAAGCGCTCAGGATGGCGCGGCACGAGGATGAGCAGCAGGTCCTTGAACTGCGACCGCGCCTTGCGGTGCGCGTCGAGCACGATGTCTTCCTCGCCTTCGTGCGTGCTCACCGCTACCCACACCGGGCGGTCGACGCCAATCCACGCCCGCAGCCGCCGGCCCTCCTCGACCTGCCCGGCCGGGATCTCCAGGTCGAACTTCAGGTTGCCGATGGCCTCGACGCGCGGCGCGCCGAGTTGCCGGAAACGCTCGGCGTCCGCCGCCGATTGCGCGGCGATCAGCCGGCAGCAGCCCAGCACCTTGCCCATGGCCGATGGCAGCCGCGCGTAGCGGCGGTAGGAGCGCGGTGAGAGCCGCGCGTTGGCGACCACCAAGGGGATGCCGCGCCGGGCGAGCGCGCGGAACAGGTTCGGCCACAGCTCGGTCTCCATGACCACGACGCGGCGTGGCCGCACCCGAGCCAGGAAGCGGTCGACTGCGCCCGGCCAGTCATAGGGGATGTAGCTGTGGCGCACGCGCGCGCCGAACAGAGCGATGACGCGCGCCGAGCCGGTCGGCGTCGTTGTGGTCACCCACACATGGCCTTCGCCGTGACGCCGGATCAGCGCCTCGATCAACGGCGCCGCCGCCAGCGACTCGCCGACCGACACCGCGTGGATCCACACGTCGATGGGGGCCTCGGATGCGGGCACCCGGCCGAAGCGTTCGGCGATGCGCTGCCGATACGCGGGCTGGCGACGTCCGCGCCACCACAGCCGCAGAAGAATGAGCGGCGTGGCCGCATGGAGCAGCAGGGTGTAGAGGAACGCCATGCGGACAGCATGGCCGCCGGGCATCGGGCACGCAACGCTAGACTGCACACATGTCAACGTCGGTCGAGCCGCATGCGACGGTCGTGGAGCCGCTCCCGGCGGGACTCGGCGCGCCGCGCTGGTGGCCGGCGTGGCTCGGGCTGGGCCTGCTGTGGGCATTGAGCTGGCTGCCCATGCCGTTCATCCGGTTGATCGGATGTGCGCTCGGCGAGCTTTTCCACATGCTGGTGCCCTCACGACGCCGCATCGTCCGCACGAACCTGCGCCTGAGTTTCCCCGACCTGGACAAGCGGCAACGGCGGCGGCTGGCGCGGGCGCATTTCCGCGCGCTCGGCATGGGCTTCATGGAAGTCCCCATCGCGTGGTTCGCCTCGGCGCGGCGCCTGCTGCGCTGCGCCGAATTCGTCGGCGCCGAACACCTGCGACAGGCGCAGGCGGACGGCAGCGGCGTGCTCCTGCTGACCGGGCACTTCACCACCATGGAGCTGGGCTGCCGACTCGTGGCGCTCGCCGGCTTCCCGTTCTACGGCATGTACCGGCACGCCGACAGCGATTTCGCCGACTACTGGATGCGCCGGCTGCGTGAGCGCCAGGTGGGGCTGCCGCTGGTGCCCAAGAGCGATCTGAAGCACGTGGTACGGCTGCTGCGGCGCGGCGGCCGCGTGTGGTACGCGCCGGACCAGGCGCTGGAAGCGGCCAACAGCGTCTTCGTTGACTTCTTCGGCGTAGCCGCGCGAACCCTGACCGCCACGTCGCGGCTCGCGCACATGGGGCGCTGCCGCGTGGTGCCCTACTTTCCCAGCCGCATCGGGCCATGGTGGAAGGCGCGCTACCGGATCACCTTCCTGCCGGCGCTCGACGGCTTCCCGTCGGGCGACGATCCGGCCGACGCGCGGCGCGTCAACGCGCTGCTGGAAGATGCGGTCCGCCGCACGCCCGAGCAGTACTTCTGGGTGCACCGGCGTTACAAGGACGGCCCCGTGGAGCGTCCGGATCCCTATGCCTGAAAAGGACCGCGCCGCGCACGTCTCGGCGGTGCTGATCACGTTGAACGCGCAGGCCCATCTGCGTGAGTGCCTGGAGGGGCTGACCTGGTGCGGTGAGATCGTGGTCGTGGACGGCGGCAGCGATGACGGGACGCTCGCCATCTGCCAGGAGTTCCGCGCGCGCGTGGTCATGCACGCGGACTGGCAGGGTTTCGGGGTACAGAAGAACCGAGCGCTGGCGGCTGCGACCGGCGAGTGGCTGTTCTCCATTGACGCGGACGAGGTCGTCACGCCCGCCTTGCGCGATGAGATTCTGGCTCGGCTGCGTTCTCCGGGGGGCGCCGTCGGCTTCAGCATGCCGCGCCGCTCGAACTTCTGTGGGCACTGGATCCGGCACTGCGGGTGGTGGCCTGACCGCGTCACACGCCTCGTGCGGCGCGGGAAAGGGCGTTTCAGCGACGACCTCGTCCACGAACACCTGATGGTCGAAGGCCTCGTGGCGGAGCTGCGCGAACCCCTGCTGCACTACACCTACGACAGCATCGAACAGGCGCTGGACAAGCTCAACCGATACTCCACGCTGGGCGCGCGCAGCGCTTATGACCGCGGGCGGCGGGCGGGGCTGGCGACGGCGATGCTCCGCGGCGCCTGGGCCTTCCTGCGGACCTGGCTGCTGCGGCGCGGCTTCCTTGACGGGCGGGCGGGGCTTGCACTGGCGCTCTATAACGCGCACGGCACTTATTACCGATATCTCAAGCTGTGGAAGCTGACGCGCAGCGCAGACACGTGATGCCGCGGTGATGACGTCGCTGGTTCATGCCAGCGCGGCGGTCAGCTTTCCCGCCACCGCATCAACCCCGATGAGTTCCATCGCGCGCGGATCGTGGATGCGAAAATCCCACGGTACCGCGGCCGGGTCGCGGTGCGCGATCCTCCGCACCGCTTCGTCGTGGACGTCGACGGTCCACGCGTCCGCATGCCACGGGCCGGACTTGTGGCAATGGGCATCGGCGTACAGCCCGACGACCGGAACCTCGAAGGCGCGGGCGATGTGCACCGGGCCGGAATCCGGCGACACCAGCGCGCGGGCGCCGGCGATCAGCGCAACGAGTTCGCGCAGGCTGGTCTTTCCTCCAAGGTCGATCGCCCCCGGTACGGCGGCGGCCACCGCCGCCGCGGCTCGGCGCTCGTCCGGCGCCGGCCCGCTGCAGATGGCGATGGCGAGGTCCGCATGTCCCTGCATCCGGTGGGCCAGCTCGACGTTGCGCGCCACCGGCCAGTTGCGCTCCGGTTTGCTGGCGCAGGGGTTGAGCAACCAATAGGGCCGGCCGCCGGTGGCCGCGCGCATGCGCGCCTGCGCCTCCTCGTCGAGCGCCAGGCGCCACTCCACGCGTGTGTCGGTGACGCCTGCCGCGACGGCGAAAGCCATGAACTGCTCAAGCAGGTGGCGGTCGCTGAGCGGAATGCGGCGGTTGATGAAGCAGCCGTGCAGCTCGCGTGAACGCGGGCGGTCAAAGCCGATCTTGATGGGAGCGTGCAGCAGCGGGTAAAGCAGGTTGGCGCGCAGGCTGGCCTGCATCGCGAGCAGCGCGTCGAAGCGCTCGCGCCGCCAGCGGTGGGCGAGCCGGAGGTAGTCACGGACACCGCGCGGCTTGGCGATGGGCCGGACGCGCACGTTCCCCGGCAGGCCGCGCAATATTTGCGCGAGAGCGCCACTCGTGAACCAGTGGATGTCAGCCTGCGGATAGCGGCGCGCCAGCGCCCGTACGGCCGGCACGGCAAGCACCACGTCGCCCAGCGCGGACAGCCGCACGACCGCGATGCGCGCGCCCGGTCGCAGGGCTTCCGGTGCGCCGGCGCTCGGCGCGGACTGCGGGTCGGTGAATGCGGATCCCTGGGTTTTCTCGCCGTTCGGCATGGATCGATGGCGTTTGCGCGCCCGGTGGTCCGTGGCAGCGCCCGCGCAGCATACCCGCTCGCGTCCACGCCAACGGATTCCCACCTGTCGAAGTGAACGAAGCAGGACGCATCACGTCCAAATGCCGGACCTGAAGTGACGTGAAGCGGTCGCACGTGTTGCCCGCACAGGGCGCATGCCGGCCACCCGAGGATCGGGGCGTTGCGGCGAAACTTGCGGTGGACGGCGGCGTTGGCGTGCGCCTGGATGGCGTGGAGCGTGCCCGGTTTTCCGGCCGCTGCCCCGCTGACGTTGCGGTGCGATTCACCGCCGTTGGCAAACGCCGACGCCTGCGCGGCGTATGCCGTCGGGCACCGCGCTGTTGTGCAGATATTCGGCACCGGCGTGCGCGCGGATGTGTCCTCGGCTGGCGCCCGTGCGCCCCGATCCGCGCGGGCGGAGGGCACCGCCGGCCGCATTCCGAATGCCATCCTGCAGTGGCCGCGCGGCGCGCGTTTCGTGGTGGTCGTCGATCTGCGTCACTCCCGGTTGTACCTGTTGCGCGAGAGCGCGCGCGGCCCGCGCGTCGTGGAAAGCTTCACCGACTCGATTGGCCGCGATGGCTACGGCAAGCGGCGCGAGGGCGACCTGCGTACGCCGGTCGGCATCTATCACATCGAACGCTGGATTCCCGGGCGGCGGCTGCCGCCGATCTACGGCGCGGGCGCCTTTCCGCTGAACTATCCCGACGCCTGGGACCGCGCGCGGCGCCGTACCGGATACGGCATCTGGATCCACGGCGTGCCGCGTGGCACGAAGGTCCTGCCGCCGCGCAGCAGCGAGGGCTGTGTGGTGCTCGCGAACGCGGATGTGCGGGCCCTGCGCAGCGCGCTGCGGCTGCCGCGCGGCACGCCCGTCATCCTGACCGACCGGCTGCGCTGGCGAAGCATATCGAAGCAGCGCGCGGTGGCGGCGTCGCTGCGCCGCGATATCCGCCGCTGGCGCAGAAGCTGGGAAGCGCGCGACACAAGCGCGTACCTTGCGCACTATGCACCCGGGTTCCACACGGCGACCGGCGTCGACCGCGAGCAGTTTGCTCGCCGTGCCCGCAAGGTCGTCGGCCGCAAACGCTGGATCAAGGTCGGCATCCGCGACCTCGGGCTGTTCCGCTATCCCGGCGCGCAGGACGTCGTGATGGCGCAGTTCATCGAGCGTTATCGCAGCAACGACTACGCGCAGCGCTCGCGCAAGCAGCAGTTCTGGCAGCGCCAGCCGGACGGGCGCTGGAAGATCGTGCTCGTGTCCGACGGCCCGCTTGTCGGGTAGGCGCCGTGACCCCCGAACCGGGAGCGCGGGCGTGAGACAGCCCCACGGAAGCGGGAGCGCAGCGCGCAACGCTCCGCGCGTCGGCCGCTGGCGCGCGATCACCATGCTCGGTCCTTATCTCGCGGAGTTCCCCGGCCGCGTGGTCCTCGCCGTCGCCTTCCTCATCGGGGCGAAGCTCGCGAACGTCGCGCTGCCGCTGATCCTGCGGGATCTGGTCGATGGCCTGACGCATCCGTCGCTGGTGGCGGTGCCGCTGGCGCTGCTGCTCGCCTACGGCGGCCTGCGCTTCCTGAACGTGCTGTCGGGCGAACTGCGCGACGTCATCTTCGGACGCGTGCAGGACCGCTCCATGCGGCGCGCGGCGATGCACGTGTTCACGCACCTGCACGCGCTGGACCTCGACTTCCACCTGTCGCGCCGTACCGGCGCGCTGTCGCGCGACATCGAGCGCGGCGTCGAGGGCATCCGCTTCCTGCTGCGCTTCATGCTCTTCAACATCCTGCCGACGCTGTTCGAGATCGTGCTGGTGTCGTCGATCCTGTGGGGCAAATACAGCTGGCGCTACGCGCTGGTGGCGTTCTGCGCCGTCACGCTGTACATCGCGTTCTCGGTGCTCGTGACGGAGTGGCGCACCGGCTACGTGCGCACGCTCAACCAGCTTGATTCGCGCGCCAACGCGCGGGCCATCGACTCGCTGCTGAACTACGAGACGGTGAAGTACTTCGGCAACGAGGCCTGGGAGGCACAGCGCTACGACCGCAGCCTGCAGAACTGGGAGAACGCCTCGGCGCGAGCGCGCGCGTCGCTGTCGGCGCTCAACGTCGGCCAGGCGCTGATCATCGCTGCGTCGATCACGCTGATGATGTGGATGGCGGCCCGCGGCGTGCAGCGCGGCAGCATGACCGTCGGCGACTTCGTCGCCGTCAACGCCTTCATGGTGCAGCTGTTCATGCCGCTCAACTTCCTCGGCTTCGTCTACCGCGAGATCCGCCGCGCCGTCACCGATATGAGCCGCATGTTCGGCCTGCTGGACGCCGCGCCGAAGGTCGCCGACGCCCGGGACGCGGTGACGCTGGCGCGGGCGACCGCGGGCGTGCGCTTCAGCCAGGTGCGCTTCGGCTACGGGCACGGGCGCGAGATCCTGCACGACCTGAGCCTCGAGATCCCGCCGGGCGCAAAGGTGGCGGTGGTCGGCGAAAGCGGCGCCGGGAAGTCCACCCTCGCCCGCCTGCTGTTCCGGTTCTACGACGTGACGGGCGGCGCCATCGTCGTGGGTGGACACGATGTGCGTGAGCTCACGCAGGCGAGCCTGCGGGCGCACATCGGCGTGGTGCCGCAGGACACGGTGCTGTTCAACGACAGCATCTACTACAACATCGCCTACGGGCGACCAGATGCGACGCGTGCGGAAGTTGAGCGTGTCGCCGAGCTCGCGCACCTGGACGCGTTCATCGCGCGGCTGCCGCAGGGGTTGGACACGCCGGTGGGCGAGCGCGGCCTCAAGGTCTCGGGCGGCGAGAAGCAGCGCATCGCCATCGCCCGCGCGCTGCTCAAGGATCCGCCGATCCTCATCCTCGACGAAGCGACCTCGTCGCTGGATTCGGCGGCCGAGGCGGCAATCCTCGGCGCGCTCGATGCCGCCGCCCGACACCGCACGACGCTGGCCATCGCGCACCGGCTGTCGACCATCGTGAACGCGGACGCGATCGCGGTCCTGGAACGCGGCCGGATCGTCGAAGTGGGCACGCACGCGCAGCTGCTCGCCGCTGGCGGTGCCTACGCGCGGCTGTGGCGTTATCAGGAGAGCCAGAGTGCAGCTGTGAAGGCACCCACCGCGTGATGTCGTGTGGGCCCGGGCATGGGCGGTGGTGGCGTTGTCGACCCCCGATGCTTGCCCTAGAGTGCCGCCCCATGGAGGTCGGTCGATCGTCAGGCGAAGCGGGATCCGCGGCGACTGCACGGCGCGTCGAACTGTGCGCCGCCCTGGTGGAAGTCGGCCACTCCTTCGACGCGCGCGGCTGGTTGCCGGCGAGCGGAGGCAATTTCTCCGCCCGCCTGACGGACGGCACGGTCATCGTGACGGCGTCCGGGGTACACAAGGGGACGCTCGGTGCGTCGGACTTCGTGGCGCTGGATGCGGAGGGCCGCCCGCCGGCGCGCGTCAAGCCCTCGTTCGAGACGCCCCTGCATCTCGCCGTGTACCGGCGGCTGTCGCAGGCGGGCGCGGTGCTGCATATCCATGGCGCTGCGGGCACCGTGCTGTCGCGCCGGCGTACGACGGTCGTGCTGCAGGGCTACGAATTGCAGAAGGCGCTGCCTGGTGCGCCGGCGCCCGAGCGGCGGACGGAGATTCCCGTCTTTGCCAACGACCAGGACATCGCGCGTCTTGCCACCCGGCTGGAGACGCGGCTGCGAGCGGAGCCGTTGCTGGCCGGCTGCCTCATCGCCGGCCACGGCCTCTACGCCTGGGGGCGCGACGTGACGCAGGCGCGCTGGCGCGTCGAGGCGCTGGAGTTCATGTTTGAGTGCGAATTGCGCGAAGAGGAGCTGAGGCGATGAGCGAGTTGCGTGTCTACGACGAAGGGCAGAGCGGCAGGCCGAAGCGAACCCTGAAGGACGGTGCAGAGATCACCAGCTGCCTGTCGGGTTACGGGGTGCGCTTCGAGCGCTGGTCGGCGGCGCATGAGCTGCCGGCCCAGGCGACGCAGGACGAGGTGATCGCCAGCTATCGCGCGCCGATCGACCGCCTGATGAAGCAGTACGGCTTTCGCGCCGTGGACGTCGTCAGCATGGCGCCGGACAACGCGCAGAAGGACACGCTGCGCACGAAGTTTCTCGCCGAGCACACGCACAGCGAACACGAGGTGCGCTTCTTCGTGGAAGGCTCCGGGCTGTTCTACCTGCACGCGGGCGATGCGGTGCTCGGCATGCTGTGCACACGCGAGGACCTGATTTCCGTGCCGGCCGGCATGACGCACTGGTTCGACATGGGGCCGCAGCCGCACTTCCGCGCCATCCGCCTGTTCGAGGCGCCGGAGGGATGGGTGGCGCATTTCACCGGCAGCGACATCGCCGAGCGCTATCCGCGCTACGAGCCGCCGCACTACGCGAATGCTCCCGCCGCGTGATTGTCGGGTGTTCGCGGCCGGGATCGCCGTGAGGGGCACGGTGACGCGCACGGCTTTGCGCGGATCCGAAGAAACATGATTCGCGCCGTGCTGACGGATATCGAAGGGTGAGGAGACGCGTCCTGCGAAGCACGGCTTCGTGCGGATCCGAACGCCGCGCTGGAAGCGTGGCCGGGCCGACGGTGGCGGTGGCACAAACATGATTCGCGCCGTGCTGACGGATATCGAAGGCACCACCACCCCCATTTCCTTCGTCCGCGATGTGCTGTTCCCCTACGCCCGGGCGCGCATCGCGTGCTACGTCGCGGAGCACGCGGACGATGCGCCGGTCGCTGAACAGCTGGCCGCCGTCGGCGCGCTGGAAGGCGGCACGCTGACGCCCGCGCAGGCCGGCGCCGTGCTGGGGCGCTGGATCGATGAGGATCGCAAGGCGACTCCGCTCAAGGCCCTGCAGGGGATGATCTGGGCGCAGGGCTACGCGGACGGAACGCTCGTCGGCCCGGTCTACGCGGATGTCCCCGAATACCTGGAGCGGTGGAAGCGGGACGGCAGGCGCTTGTACGTGTATTCGTCGGGATCGATCGCGGCCCAGCGGCTGATCTTCGGGCACTCCGGCGCGGGGGATCTGACTCCGCTGTTCTCCGGGTATTTCGATACGACCACGGGCCCCAAGCGCGAGACCGCTTCCTACCGGCGTATAGCGGAACGCATCGCGCTGCCCGCCGCGGAGATCCTGTTCCTGTCTGATCTCGGCGCTGAGCTCGACGCGGCGTCCATGGCCGGCATGCACACCTGCCAGCTCGTGCGCGATGAACAGGCGGTGCCGGCCGAAGCGCATCGGCAGGCACGCGACTTCTCCCAAGTGATGGTGGATTGATATCTGCGCCGGCGCTGAGCCACCGGAGTTCCCGGTGGCCGCGTCAGGCCATCTCCGCATCCGGGGTTGACCCTTCAGCCCGCGCCGGCGCGCCGGCGGTTCTCGCCCTCGCCGCTGCGGGTACCCGCGTAATACCAGTGCCATGGTTCATAGAGGAACCCGAAGCGGTTGCCGCGCGGGAAGGACATGCGGAAGCCGAAGCGATGCGCGCGCGCCTGCAGCCACGCGAACGCGTCGGTGGTTTCAAACGCCTCCTCCAATGGCGGCATGCCGGGGCAGCCGAGGTCCAGAGCCCGCCCGCTGTGGTGTTCGCTGCAACCGGGCGGTGCGTTGACGGACAGGACGTCCTCGAGCGATCGCCCGCGCGACAGCTTCATGCGGATCAGCGCAAGCTGGTAGTCGAAGCTGCGGAACGCGGAGTGCACCAGCAGCTCCACGCCTTCGCTTTGCGCCGCCGTGCGTAGAGCAAACCACGCCCGGATCGTGGCCGCCGTCGCGAACTTGTCGCGGCCGTCGGCGCCGAGCCCGAGCAATGTGAGGCGGCGGGCTTCAGGGTGTATCGGGAGATGGCGTGCGGTGACGATCTCCGGATCGGCACCGATGGATTCGAGCGCGGTCCGGATGCGCGCGCGGTAGGCCTTGATCGCCGTTTCCATGGCTTCCCCGATCACGTTCCCGCGTGAAGATATTCGCGCCAGCCGAAGCGCGGATCACCAACCGCGACGAAGCTGGGATTGATCAGCGACTCCTTCTGGTTGTAACGCAGCGGGCTCCAGTCCGAGAGCGAAAGCACCGCGCCGCCGGCCTGCTCCACGATGCACTGCCCGGCGGCGGTGTCCCACTCGCAGGTGGCGCCCGTACGCGGGTAGAGGTCCGCTTCCCCCGCTGCGATGAGGCAGAACTTCAGCGAGCTGCCGCGATGGTTCTCCACGTGCGGCGGCGCGTGCGCCAGCAACGCGTCGAGTTCATCGCTGCGGTGGGACTTGCTCACCAGCAGCGAAGGTTCGGCTGGCACCGTGCGCGTATGCAGCGCAGCGCGCACGCCAGCCTGCGTACGCCAGCTGCCCTGCCCGCGCACGGCGCAGTACAGGGCCTTTGTGACCGGCGCGTAGATGACGCCGAGTACGGGCCGGTCATCGACGATCAGAGCGATGTTGACGGTGAACTCCCCGTTGCGCTTCACGAACTCGCGCGTGCCGTCGAGCGGATCCACAAGCCAGTAACGGCGCCACTGCGAGCGCTCCGCGAACGGCAGGTGCGCCCCTTCCTCTGACAGGCACGGAAGCCGTGGCTCGAGCTTGCCGAGCGCGTCGGCGATGATCCGGTGCGCCGCAACGTCGGCCTGTGTCAGCGGCGAATCGTCCTCCTTGTGCCGCACGACGAAGTCGGTCGCGTAGACCTTCATGATTGCCGCGCCCGCCTCGGCGGCGATCATGGTGCAGCGGTCGAGCAGCGCGGGGAGATCCATGACGGGTGCGTGGCGGGGCTGAACTATCATACGGTGATGGTCGCGGACGTCGTGGACTGGGGCACCGTCGAGGACGTCATGCTGGACATGGACGGCACGGTGCTCGACCTCGCCTTCGACGACTATTTCTGGGGCGAGCTGCTGCCGCAGCGCTACGCGCAGCGCCACGGCCTGTCATTGGCAGCGGCGCAGCGGTCGCTGGCGCCGCTGTTCGAATCCGGGCACGGGACCCTGAAGTGGTACAGCCTGGATTTCTGGAGCGAACGTACCGGGCTGGACATGGCGGCGCTGACACGCGAAGTGGCCGACCGCGTGGCCCTCCTGCCGGGCAGCACGCATTTCCTGGAGACCGTGCGCGCGAGCGGCCGTCGGCTGTGGCTGGTGACGAATGCGCACCGTGACAGCTGGCGCGTGAAGCTGCAGCGGACACATCTGGCGCGCTATTTCGATCACGTCGTCTCGTCGCACGATCTCGGCGTTGCCAAGGAGCAGGCGGAGTTCTGGCCGCAGCTGCGCGGGCTCCATGCTTTCCGGCCCGAACGCAGTCTGTTCGTCGATGACACGATGACGGTGCTCGACAGCGCGCGGCGCTACGGTTTCACCCAGCTGGTCGCGATCACGCGGCCGAATTCCACGCGGCCCGCGCGAAACGTCGTGAGCTATGCCGCGGTGGAAAGCCTGTCGGCCCTGCTGCCGATCAACGCCGGGTGACCGGCGCCCCGCCTGCATGTGCGCGTTCGGCGGGCGCGGCCGCCGCAACGCCGCGCGATCAGTGCCTTCCTCGCCGCTCCCCGCGGGCGTGCCGGCGCGTTCCCGGCGCAGCGTGCTTCGCTCCGCCTTCCCGTCCCATCCGGCCTTGGTGGCGGCGGCTGGGTCGTTTCGGCTGGATGAAGTCCGGGACGATCAGATCGCTTGCGTCGTACTGCGCGGGGATCGACTCGCCGATGAGCTTCTCGATGTCCGGCAGCGAGTAGACGTAGGTCTCGCAGCACAGCGAAATCGCGGTGCCGGATTCACCGGCGCGCGCCGTGCGTCCGATGCGGTGCACGTAGTCCTGCGCGTCCTGCGGCAGGTCGTAGTTGATCACGTGCGTGACGTCGGGAATGTGGAGCCCACGCGCCGCCACGTCGGTGGCGACCAGCAGCGGCAGCTCGCCTTCCTTGAAATCCTGCAGCAGGCGCTCGCGTTTGCTCTGGCGTACGTCGCCCGACAGGATGGCGGAGCGGAAGCCGTTGGCTCGCAGCGCGGCATCGACGAGATCCCCGGCGCGCTTTGTGTTGACGAAGATGAGCGCGCGTTCCGGCTGCTCGCGCCGCAGCACGCCGACGAGAACCGCCAGCTTGTCGTCGTTGGCGACGTGGATCAGCGACTGGTGGATGCGGTCGGCGGTGATGTGCTCCGGGTGAATCTCGATCCGCTGCGGATTGTTCATGTGCTCGTAGGCGAGTTCGAGCACGCGGTTGGAGAGCGTCGCCGAGAACAGGAAGTTCTGCCGCTGGTCGGGCTTGGGCATGCGGCGCAGCAGATAACGGATGTCCGCGATGAAGCCGAGATCGAACATGCGGTCGGCTTCGTCGAGCGTGAGAATCTCGACGTACTTGAGCTGGTAGACGTGCTGCTTGAAGTAATCGATCAGGCGCCCCGGCGTACCGATGAGGATGTCGGTGCCCTGCTCCAGCTCGTTGCGCTGCGACTCGTACCCCGTGCCGCCGTAGACGACCGTGGAGCGCAGGCCCGTGAAGCGCCCGAGCGACACGGCGTCCTCGTGGATCTGGATGGCGAGCTCGCGGGTGGGCGCGAGGATGAAGGCGCGCGGCTGACCGTGCGTGTCTTCCGCCGGCTGCGTCAGCAGGTGATGCATGGTCGCCAGCAGGAAGGTTGCGGTCTTCCCGGTGCCGGTCTGCGCCTGGCCGGCCACATCCTCGCCTTTGAGTGCCAACGGCAGCGCGCGGGCCTGGATCGCCGTGCAGCGCGTGTAGCCTAGTGCGTCGAGCGCGCGCTGCAGCGTCGGGTGGAGCGACAGCGTCGCGAACCGGACGGCGCTCAGATATCCCGCGCCCGGTACGGCGGCTGCGGTGACGTCCTCGGCAGCGCCTTCAGCGGCGCCCCCAACAGCAGTGGTGCCGCTGACTTGCATTTGCGTTTCGGATGGATTCAAATACCACCACTATACGGCGGTTGGGCAGCGCTGCCAAAAACAGGCCCGTCTGTTCTGCATCGCACGGCCAATATCGTTTCCTGTTGAAGCCATATCGCAGCGGTCATGCAGCGAGTGATGTGCCGGGGGCACGGCTTGCTGCATGCACAGCGGCCGTGCGTGTCTCGGCGCCCGTGCGCCCCAACCGTTACCCAGACCCCTTTTGCTAAGCAGTTTGTGGAGGCCTTTTTCCATGAGTGAACATATTTCTGCCGTCACCGACGCGACCTTCGATCAGGATGTCTACAAGAGCGACATACCGGTGCTGGTGGACTTCTGGGCGGAGTGGTGCGGACCGTGCCGGATGATTGCACCGGTGCTCGAGGAAATCGCCGCCGAGGCGGACGGCAAGTTCAAGGTGCTCAAGCTCAACGTCGACGAGAATCCGGAGACGCCGCCGAAGTTCGGCATTCGCGGCATCCCCACGTTGATCATGTTCAAGGACGGCGAAGTTGCGGGCACGCAGGTAGGCGCGGTGCACAAGACGCAGCTGGCCGCCTTCATCGATCGCTACACGGCCGCCGCGTGAATCCTCGAACCAAGCACCGCCGGCGGCCCCCGTACGGGAACAACGGACGGAACGGAGGTGGCCGCGGTCGCAACGGAAATTCCGGCGAGGGTGGCTACGGCGCGCCGGGGATTGGCCCGAACCGCCTTCCGCCGGGGCAGACCCAGGATGGCTTCGAGGCCGATGTGGCCGAAGAGGGCGATACCGCGGTGATGACGGCCGATGGCGATGAGGGAGCGCCCGAGGAGGTCGCCAGCACGGCGCCTCCGGGCGAGCCGCGGAACACGCTCGAGCTGTCAAAACTCAAGAGCCGCAGCGCCTCGGAGCTGCTGGAGACGGCGGCCGAGATGGGCATCGAGAACGTCGCCCGCGCGCGCAAGCAGGACGTCGTCTTCCAGATCCTCAAGGCAGCAGCCCGGCGTGGTGACAACATCCACGGTGAAGGCGTGCTCGAGGTGATGTCGGATGGCTATGGCTTCCTGCGCGGCGCCGACAACTCCTATCTCGCCGGGCCGGATGACGTCTACATCTCGCCCAATCAGATCCGCCGCTTTGCGCTGCGCACCGGCGACACCGTCTCGGGGCCGGTGCGACCGCCGAAGGACAACGAGCGCTATTTCTCACTCGTCAAGATCGACAACCTCAACTACGAGCCGCTCGAAGTTTCGCGGCGCAAGGTCAGCTTCGAGAACCTGACGCCGCTGTTCGCCGACGAGCGGCTGGTGATGGAGCGTGGCAACGGTTCCACCGAAGACATCACGGCGCGCGTCATCGATCTGGTGGCGCCCTTCGGCAAGGGCCAGCGGGGCCTCATCGTCAGCCCGCCAAAGGCCGGCAAGACGATGCTCATGCAGAACGTCGCGCAGTCGCTGGCGACGAACTATCCCGACGTCTATCTCATCGTGCTGCTGATCGACGAGCGGCCCGAGGAAGTCACGGAGATGCAGCGTACGGTGCGCGGCGAGGTCATCTCCTCGACCTTCGACGAGCCGGCCACGCGTCATGTCCAGGTCGCCGAGATGGTGATCGAAAAGGCCAAGCGGCTCGTAGAGCACAAGCGCGACGTCGTCATCCTCCTTGATTCGATCACCCGGCTGGCGCGCGCCTACAACACGGTGGCCCCTTCCTCCGGCAAGGTGCTGACCGGTGGCGTGGACGCCAACGCGCTGCAGAAGCCGAAGCGGTTCTTCGGTGCGGCACGCAACATCGAGGAAGGCGGCAGCCTGACGATCATCGCCACCGCGTTGATCGACACCGGTTCCAAGATGGACGAAGTGATCTACGAGGAATTCAAGGGCACCGGCAACATGGAAGTGCACTTGGAGCGACGCATTGCCGAGAAGCGCGTGTTCCCAGCCATCAACATCAACCGTTCCGGCACCCGCAAGGAAGAGCTGCTGTTGCCGCCGGATGAACTCGGCAAGGTGTGGATCCTGCGCAAGCTGCTGCATTCCATGGACGATCTCGCGGCCATGGAACTGCTGATCGACCGCATGAAGCAGACCAAGACCAACTCCGACTTCTTCGAGTCGATGAAGAGGAATTAAAGCCTCGCGGAGCGGGGGTCGCAGCGTCGCGAAGGACGCGTGACGGCTCCATGCGCTGATGTCCCACCGTCAGTCTTGGCTCGGTTTGACCTGCGGGTCGGCGCCGAGCAGCGTGGAGCGCGGATCGCCAGGTTTGCGGGGTCGTGTGGCGCCGCGACCGGCCGCAGCCCAAAGGCGCGATCGACGATGGACGCTTGCTGACCGCATGATGTTCGGGTGGTCGATTCCGACGGTGCCTGAGGGCGCGGCGACTCGCGAATCGCACTGCCACAGGTGCCCGCGCGGCGGATCGTCGACCTCCGGCGGCGGCCGTCCGAGCCGTAGCTCCGGTGCACGACGCTCTTCCGGTCGGAAGCCCCCGCTGCTTGCGGCGCTATCCGTGACCTGCGGCGGACCCTGCGCTGCCGTGAGCCGCTCAGGCTGCCGAGCCATCCAGGAGGAGTCGACGGAATGAAACTTTTCAATTCATCGAGACCCAACTCGCGCACGGTGCGGATGTTCCTGCTCGAGAAGGGCATCGAGCTGCCCGTCGCCGAAGTGGACCTGATGGCGGGGCAGAATCGTCGCGCGCCGTACCTGAAGAAGGATCTGGCGGGTCAGCTGCCGGCGCTCGAGCTCGACGAGGGCTCGGTGCTGGGAGAGACGGTCGCGATCTGCGAATACCTGGAGGAACTGCATCCGCGGCCGCCGCTCGTTGCTTGCAACGCCACGCAGCGCGCGGAGACGGGGATGTGACGCGCCGCGTCGAGTTCGACGTCACGGAGGACATGATGGCGGGCTTTCGCTACGGCGAAGGCCTGAAGATATTCGAGAATCGCATGCGCTGCGTGCCCGAGGCCGCCACTGGCCTGAAGGCGCGCGGGCAGGACGGCGTGGCCTGGCTCGATGGGCTCCTCGACGGCCGGACTTGGTTGGCCGGAGAGCGCTTCAGCCTAGCGGATATCGCGTTGCGTTGCCGGGTGGACTTCTGTACGAGCGTCGACCAGCCGCTGAATCCGCAGCTACGTCGCTTCGGCGCGTGGTTCGAACGCGTCAACGCGCGTCCTTCGGCGACGGCGAGCCTGTCGCCCGACGCGCAGGCCAGCGGCCTGCGGGTGTAGAGCGCCGCGGCGCTGCGCTCGCTAGGTCCTGCGCGAGCCTCAGGCCGGCAGGTAGGCGCGCGCCATCCGCACGCGCAGAGTGGCAGGGCCGTCGGTCAGCGGAACCCGCCACAGGCTTCTGCCGCCCTCCGCTGCGATGCCCAGGAAGGGAGGCAGGACGCCGCTGGCCGTGGCGCGAGCGTGTACTTCAAGCCAGCCACCATCCCCGCGCAGCTGCCGCAGGCGCAGCTCGCGCGAGCCGACCTCGACGCTGCTCGGGCTCCCTGCGTCCAGCGACAGGTAACGGGAAGTGCGGAAGACGGTGCCGTCCGGCAGGTTGATTTCCAGATCCACGCGGATGCCCGGCGTGCGGCGCAGGCACGGGCGGATGGCGGCGCGTTGCGCGGCGGTGTTCTGGAAGGTGCCTGAGAACAAGCCGCTGCCGACCAAGCCGACGGCGAGCGTCGCCAGCGCGAAGACGTTGTCGCGCAGGATGATCCGCGCGCGTCGCAGCGTCGCGCCGATACCGTGGCTGCTCGCCTTGCCCGGGATGCGCCGACGGATGGCTCAGGACCTCGCGGCCGCGGGCTGGCAGTCGGGCGTCTGGATGAACGACCGGCTGGTGTCGAGGATGTTGCCACGCCGGATCAGTTCGGCGGTCTGCGCGGCTCCGAGGGTCATGGTGGGCTTGAAGTTCTCGCGGCGGTACAGCCGGAAGTCCACCTGCATGCGCGTCGCTCCGACGCAGATGTCCAGCGGTACCACGGGGATGTGGCGGACGTCGCCGTCCTTGCGGGTGATATGGATGTCCTCCAGCAGCGGACGCTGCAGCGTGACCTGCCGCGTGGGGATCACCTCGCCGCTCGCGACGACGAAGCTGACTTCCAGCCCCTGATTGCGCGGGACGTACTTGAACGAGCTCACGATGAGCTGCGCCTGCGCCGCTTGTGGGTCGAGCGCCGCGGTTACCGTGATGGGATCGTCGCCGAGGATCTGCACGGATTCCTCATTGCCCAGCACTTCTGCGTGTGCGGCGAGCGGCGCGACGGCGAGCAGCGCGGAGCTCAGCAGCAGGGCCATGGCGGTTTTCATGTGGAGTCACGCGTGGTGGGTGGGGGCAGCGCGCGGTGGCCGATGTCGTGGCGGAAGTGCGCGCCCTCGAAGTGGATTGTCGCAACGCGACGGTAGGCGCCCTGCGCCGCGGCGTACAGATCGCGTCCGAGGGCGCAGACGCACAGCACGCGTCCGCCCGACGTCACGACGTGGCCTGCGGCATCGCGGCGCGTGCCGGCCTGGAATACCTTCTGGCCGTCGGCTGCGCCGGCATCCAGTCCGGCGATGCGGTCACCCTTGCGGGGCGCGGCCGGGTATCCGGCGGCCGCCATGACGACGCCCAGCGCTGCCTCGGGCTTCCAGCGCGGCGTGGCCACGTCGACCAAGCGTCCATCGACGGCTGCATCGAGCAGTTCCAGCAGGTCGGAGTCCAGCCGCATCAGCAGCGGCTGCGCCTCCGGATCGCCCAGGCGGACGTTGAATTCGACGACGGAGGGATCGCCGGCTGCATCGATCATGAGGCCGGCGTAGAGAAAGCCCGTGAACGGGGTGCCTGCCGCCGCCAGCGCACGCAGCGTGGGTTCGATGATGCGTGAGCGGATACGCGCCTCGACGGCCCGGCTGACGACCGGCGCCGGCGAGTATGCACCCATGCCGCCGGTGTTGGGCCCCTTGTCGTCGTCCAGCGCGCGCTTGTGGTCCTGTGAGGAAGCCAGCGGCACGTAGTCCGTGCCCGAGGCGACCACGATGTACGTGGCCTCCTCGCCGACCAGCAGGTCTTCGATGATCACGTGCGCGCCGGCAGCGCCGAAACGACCCGCAAACATGGCGGTGACCGCGCTTTGCGCTTCCTCCACGCTCGTGGCGACGACCACGCCCTTGCCCGCTGCGAGACCGTCCGCCTTGACCACGATCGGTGCGCCCTTCGTTCTCACGTATTCGCGCGCCGGACCGGCTGCGTCGAAGCTGCGGTACGCGGCCGTCGGGATACCGTGCCGGGTGAGCAGCGCCTTGCTGAAGACCTTGCTCGCTTCCAGGCGCGCCGCGGCCCGCGACGGGCCGAACAGGCGCAAGCCTTCGGCCTGGAAACGGTCGGCAATGCCGGCTGCCAGCGGCGCCTCCGGCCCGACCACCGTCAGGGCCACTTCTTCGGCCTGCGCCAGCTGCAAGAGCCCCGCGAGGTCGTCGGCCGCAACGTCGACATTCCGGCAGTGCCACTCCGTCGCGGTGCCCGCGTTGCCGGGCGCGACCAGCACCTCATCGACACCGCGGCAGTGCGCAAGCTTCCACGCCAGCGCGTGTTCGCGTCCGCCGCCGCCGACGACGAGGATCCTCGCGGATGCGTTGCTCATGGCGTGAAGCTGCGGCCGGTCTTCTTCGGCACGGCGACGTTGCGCAGCGTCGCGTACACAGGAAGGCCGCCCCGATATGGCGGATAGTCTTCGCCGGCGATCAGCGGAGCCATGTAGCGCCGGCAGTCCGCGGTGATGTGGAAGCCGTCGGCCGTGATGAAGCCGCGCGGCATCTTCTTCTCCACGTTCGCGACCCGCTCCAGCGCCACTTCGCCGGTGCGCCAGCGGTAGGGTTCGTCGGCGTCGCGCACGATCGTGACCATCAGCCCGCTCTTGCCGGCCAGCGCCAGCTCCACCGCGGCCTTGCCTACCGCGTAGGCCTGCGCCACGTCGGTGGCGGAGGCAATGTGGCGTGCCGAGCGCTGCAGGTAGTCGGCGACCGCCCAGTGGAACTTGTAGCCCGTCCGATCGCGCACCAGCGAGGCCAGCCACGGCGCGAGGCCGCCGAGCTGACTGTGGCCGAAAGCATCCGTCCCGCCCGCGTCACTCAGGAAGTGGCCGTCGGCATCGCGCAGCCCCTCGCTGGCGACGACGGCGCAGTAGCCGTTGCGCTCCACCGAAGCCTGCACGCGCTCCAGGAACGCCCGTTCGTCGAAGGTGATCTCGGGAAACAGGATGACCTGCGGGGCGTCTCCGGCGCGGGTCGCCGCGAGGCCGCCGGCCGCCGCGATCCATCCGGCGTGACGGCCCATGACCTCGAGAATGAAGACCTTCGTCGAGGTACGCGCCATGGAGGCGACGTCGAAGCCGGCTTCGCGGATGGATACCGCTACGTACTTCGCCACCGAGCCGAAGCCGGGGCAGGTGTCGGTCACGGGCAGGTCGTTGTCCACCGTCTTCGGGATGTGGATGGCCCGG
Source organism: Nevskiaceae bacterium (assembly GCA_036379455.1). Lineage (GTDB taxonomy): Bacteria > Pseudomonadota > Gammaproteobacteria > Nevskiales > Nevskiaceae > SCRT01. Next base: position 7,176 of record DASVGQ010000122.1, on the reverse strand, counting down.
ATCGGGTAACCGAGCGTGGTCCCGAGCTGGCTGACCTTCAGGCAGGTGTCGGCCGAGTCGCCGCCGCCGTTGTAGAAGAAATAGCCGATGTCGTGCGCCTTGAACACCTCGATGAGGCGCTCGTACTGCGCACGATCGGCGTCCAGCCCCTTGAGCTTGTAGCGACATGACCCGAAGGCGCCGGCCGGCGTATGGCGCAGCGCGGCGATGGTGGTCGCCTCCTCCCGGGACGTATCGATCAGATCTTCCGTGAGCGCCCCGAGGATTCCATTGCGACCGGCGTATACGGTACCGATCCGGTCTGCGTGCGCGCGCGCGGTCTCGATGACGCCCGCCGCCGACGCGTTGATGACAGCCGTCACGCCGCCCGACTGGGCATAGAACGCGTTGCGAGGAGCGTGGGATATCGGCATGTCGTGGAAGGGTGATCCGTGGCGGTCCGGCGCGCGGCGCAGCGCCCGGGGCCGGTCAACGCGTGCCGTCGCGCCATGTTCGTTGACGGTACCTGAAGCGGCCATTAACTTAGCAGAACGTGATCCGTGCGGGACATCCGCGTTCCGTGCTGCAAGCCGCGTACCGCGAGACCGTGACGGCAGGCGGGCAACCGACAAGCGAGGAGGCTCGTATGCGACTGGTACTGTTGGGCGCGCCCGGCTCTGGCAAGGGCACGCAGGGGAAGCACCTGTCCGCGGCATTGCACATTCCGAAGGTGTCCACCGGCGACGCGCTGCGGGCGGCGGTCGCTGCCGGCACCGAGCTGGGGCGGCGCGCCCGGCCGCTCATGGAAGCCGGTAAGCTGGTGCCCGATGCGCTGGTCTACGGCATCGTCGAGGCGCGCCTGGCGCAGCCCGACTGCGCTTCCGGGTACATCCTGGATGGTTTCCCGCGCAACGACGCGCAGGCCATTGAGCTGGATCGCATGCTCGCGCGCCTCGGCCAGCCGCCGCTGGATCGCGCCGTGCATCTGAAGGTCGCTGACGAAGAGGTCGTGCGGCGGCTGTTGCATCGTGCGCAGGAGGAAGGACGCAGCGACGACCAGCCAGCGGTCATCCGCGACCGGATCGCCGTGTACAAGGCCGAGACCCAGCCGCTGCTCGACTACTACCGCGCGCAGGGCAAGCTCGTGACGGTCGAAGGCTCCGGTACGCTCGACGCCATCTACGCGCGCATCTCCGACGTGCTGGAGGCCGTCTGCTGAGGCGGTTCGCCGCGGCAGGCCGAGGCGGGGCATCGCGCCAGCAGGCTTGTCGGCATAGTGCGATTCCGGCCTGCGCCCGCCTGCCACGCGGCACTGCCACTATCAGGACACTCATGAGGCGACGCGCTCGATAACGCTTGCGCGTGCGCTTCCACGATCACCGCGCGCCCGCCGCTCCCGCGTCGCGATTCCCACCGCCGGCCGGCGTGGCCTCGCTGCCGCTGTCCAGGCGCCCGAAGATGACCGCCAGATCGCGCGCATCGGTAGGCACGCCCTGCAGCGCGTGGATCCGCCCCTGCGGGTCCCGCCAGACGATGCCGGGCGTTCCGTTGAAGCCGAGCGAAGCCATCAGCCGGCCGTTGGCCCGCACCTTCGCAATCGCGCTCGCCGGCGGGACGACGGGAGTCGCGCGCTGCGCGTTACCGGGCCGGCGCTCGATGCGCGCCCACGCGGCCTCGGGATCGGGTGCGGCCAGCGCCTCGGCGGCTTCCGGCAGGCTCTGCGGCGTGAGGACGGCAACCGGGATGCCACGCAGCTGGATCGCGCCCGCGTCTCGCCATGGTCGTGACTCTTCCCACAGCTGGCGGCAGAACGGACAGCGGCTGTCCACGAAGGCGTAGACGACGCGCGGGGCGTCGCCGCTTCCCGAGGCGAACCATGCGGCTGCCTCCAGCGCGTGCCACTGCGCCTCATCGATCGAGATGCCGCCGAAGCCGCGATCGAGCGCGGGGCTGGTCAGGTCATTGCCGTGCAGGTCCAGCAGGGTCCCCAGCACCAGGTGTCGGCCGCCGGGCAACGCGTAGACAGGCACTTCGTGGTTGCGGTAGCGCGCGATGAAGCCGTGGTATCCGGCCGGCGCCTCGAGCGTTCCGATCACGTGAAGGCCGGTACCGGCCAGGGCGTGTTGCACCACGGACGCGGCGCTGGCGGGCGTCTCTGTCGCGGCGGGCCGTGTCGCGTCGGGCGCGGTGTCCCGCGAGCAGGCGCACAGGCAGGTCGCGGCCAGCAGCGCTGCGACGAGGTCCACCCGTCCGGCACGGAGCCGTCGGCGGAGCATCCCGCCACGCACGTGGTGTGGCGACGGACCGTGGGTGGCTCCGCGGCGTAGCCGCGGCAGACCGCGCCTCGAGCCGTTCAACGTGTGGCTGCGATCACGTGCGCGGGCGGTCGGTGAGAACCGTTGAGAATCCAATGCCATGGCTTGCGCGTGGAGGTGGGAGTCGTGTAGGCGAGATGAGCGAGCGCTGGTCGGGCGCGCCGGCTGATTCAAGGCGGCGTGCGTGGATTCCCGTTTCCGGCCTGCGTACCACTAGGGACAGCGGATCGTCGCGCCCGTTCGCCCTGCGTGCCCAAACGGCGGCTGGCGCCACCCCTGCAAGTGGACTGCCGGCTCCCGTGATGAGGTCATCCCGCACCTGACGCAGTGACCGGCGCTGCGCCATCGAGCTCGAGAACCTCCGCCGCGACCCGTCGGCGCCACCCGTGCAGCAGCGGGATATCCGATGCGTCGCCCTGACGCACCAGGCGCTCGAGGTCGCTGCGGTTGGCGAGCAGGCCGCGCGGCACCTCGAGCCGCTCGGCGAGCGCGGCGAGGCGTCCCCGCAGCGCATCCAGCCCCTTGCGCTGTTCGTCGTCCAGCGGGGGCGCCGCGCCCGCGCCGTTCGGCAGTTCGTCGTGGGCCGTGGCGATGCAGCGCAAGATGGCGCCGCCGTGGTGGCGCGCGAGGCTTGCCGGGACTTCCCGCACGGCGGCCAGCGCCGCTGCGTCGTGCGGCCGTCTCGTGGCGAGGGCATAGAGCGCGTCGTCCGACAGGATCCAGCGTCGAGGACGATTCGCGCCCCGTGCCGTCAGCTCACGCCACTGCGCCAGCGCCACGGCGGCCGCCTGCGCCTCCGGAGGGAGGCGCGGCAGGTGCTTGAGGCGCCGCCATGCGTCGCGGGGATCCTCCTGGTAGCGCGCCGGCGCTGCGAGCTGCGCGCAGTCCTCGCGCAGCCACGCGAGGCGCCCGCGCGCGGCCAGCGCGTCGCGCAACAGCGGATAGAGCCGTCTCAGGTAGCTGACGTCGGCCGCTGCGTAGGCCATTTCGTCGCGGCGCAGCGGTCGGTGGCGCCAGTCGGTGCGGGTCAGCGATTTGTCGAGCTTCACTCCGAGGTGGCGCTCCACCAGCGCCGCATAGCTCAGCTGTTCGCCTTCGCCGAGCATCTCCGCCGCGCGCTGCGTGTCGAACAACGGGGCGACCGGCGCGTCGCACATCGGTGCGAGGATTTCCAGATCCTGTGACCCTGAATGCAGGATCTTGACCTGCTGTGGATCGCGGAGCCGCTCCAGCAGCGGTTCGAGATCGTGGACGGCCAGCGCGTCTACCACCGCCGGATCCGAGCCGTCGTCAACCTGCACCAGGCACAGCTGGGCGTAGTAGGTGTCCGTGCGGACGAATTCCGTGTCCAGCGCGAGGGCGGGGGCCTGCGCCCAGCGTTGGCAGCGGGCGACGAGCGCGGCGTCGGAGTCGATCAGGATCATGCGGGGAACGCGGGCGGGAGATGTGGGCGTCGTCCGCGGAGTCGCCGCGGAGGCACCCTATAAACTATGCGGCCGTGTCCGGCGCGAGTCCATTGCCTTGCCTGCGAATGTCCTGACCTCGATCGTCCGGCTGCTGGTGTTCCGCGGTGGCCCGCAGGATGTGCCCTACGCGCCGCGGCTGGTGCGTTGGATGGTTCCGGCGGCGGCGCTCGTCGGCTGGCTGCTGTTCGCGCAGATGCTGCCGCCGCTGGCTGCCGCGGTCGTCGCCGTGGTCAATGTGCTGGCTACCATCCTCGTGGCGCAGGGCGTGCTGCGTGCCCGCAACCTCGTGGCGCGCACGCCGCAGACCATTGCGGCGCTGCTGGGCACGGGCATCCTCCTGAACCTGCTGATGGTCTACCCGCTGTCGCTGCTCGCGCCCTACGTGGCGAAGCTGGCGGAACATCCGGAGGCCTTCGCGCACGGCGACGTCAAGCTGCCCGGCGGGCCGGTGCTGGTGGTGGACTTCCTGAACGTGTGGGGCTTTGCCGTCACCGCGTGGATCTATCGCCACGCGGCCAACGTGCGGTTGATCGGCGGCATCGGTTTTGCGCTGCTGGCAAGCATTGTCGTGCTGATGCTGATGATGCTGGTAGCGGCCTTCATCTCGGCCGCATAGGCGGCGCGGGGAGCAGCGAGTGCATATCCACATCCTCGGCATCTGCGGAACCTTCATGGCCGGTATCGCGGCGCTGGCGCGCGAGCTCGGCCAGCGCGTGACCGGCTCTGACGCCAACGCCTGGCCGCCGATGTCGACGCAGCTCGCGCAGCTCGGCATCACGATCCACCGCGGCTACGACGCCGAGGCGCTGCGTCCGGCGCCGGATCTGGTCGTCGTCGGCAACGTCATCAGCCGCGGCAATCCGGCTATCGAGTACGTGCTCGACGAGGGCCTGCCCTACATCTCCGGCCCGCAGTGGCTGGCGGAACACGTGCTCGCCGGGCGCCACGTGCTGGCGGTGGCCGGGACGCACGGCAAGACCACGACGTCGAGCCTGCTGGCGTGGATCCTCGAGCAGGCAGGCCTCGAGCCCGGATTCCTGATCGGCGGGGTGGCGCCGGGCCTGGGCGTTTCCGCGCGGCTGGGACACGGCAAGTGCTTCGTCATCGAAGCCGACGAGTACGACACGGCCTTCTTCGACAAGCGCAGCAAGTTCGTGCACTACCACCCGCGCACCCTGATCCTCAACAACCTGGAGTACGACCACGCCGACATCTTTCCGGACGTGGCGGCCATCGAGCGCCAGTTCCACCACCTCGTGCGCACCGTGCCGGGCAACGGCCGCATCGTGGTGAACGCCGAGGACGCGCGCCTGAAGGAAGTGCTGGAGCGCGGCTGCTGGACGCCGGTGGAGCGCTTCGACGCCGGCAACGGCCGTGAGCGCGCGGACTGGGGCGCGGAGCCGGCTGTCGATGGCTTCGAGCTGCTGCGCGCCGGCGAGCCGATCGGGCATGCGCGCATGCAGCTGGCCGGCGACCACAACCGCGCCAACGCGCTGGCCGCGCTGGCGGCGGCCTTCCACGCCGGCGTGTCGCTGGACGCGGCGCTGGCAGGGCTGGCGAGCTTTGCCGGCGTGCGCCGCCGGCTGGAGGTGCGCGGCTCCATCCGTGGTGTGACCGTCTACGACGACTTCGCGCATCACCCCACCGCCATCGCGGCGACGCTGGAAGCGCTCGGTGAGCGCAAGCCACGCCGCATCCTCGCGGTGCTCGAGCCGCGTTCCAACACCATGCGGCTCGGTGTGCACGCCCGGCAGCTGGCCCACAGCCTGGAGGCCGCGGCAGAAAGCTTCGTGTACGTGCCACCGGATGTCGGCTGGGACGTGCACGCGGCGCTGGTTCCGCTCGGCGCGCGGGCGCACACCTTCGACGCGCTTGCGGCGCTGGTGGCCGCGGTGGCGCGTGAAGCCCGTGACGGAGACGCCGTGCTGGTCATGAGCAACGGTGCCTTTGGCGGAGTCCACGAGAAGCTCCTGGCCGTCCTGCGCGACACGGCGGCCGCGTGACCGGGCCTGAGGATGCGGGTGCCTCGCCCCGGCACCCTGGGCATTCTGCCGTGACATCGCGGCCCGTTGACGCGAAGCCTGGGCGTGATGCGGCGAGCGCCGTGCGCTACTGGGAGGATCTCGAGATCGGGGAGGTTGCGAGCTACGGCGCCATGCCGGTACAGGCGTCCGAGATCGCCGAGTTCGCGCGGGAATACGACTCGCCGGCGTGGGAAGGGATGCACCGCGCGGCTTCGACGGCGGCGCCTGTCGCCAGCCGTTGGCAGGTATGCGGCTTCTGCATGCGGCTGCTGGTCGAGCACGCCCTGGACCACAGCACTTCCATGGGCTCACCGGGCGTGCAGCACCTGCGCTGGCTGCGGCCGGTTCGCGCCGGCGACGTGCTGTCGCTGCGGCAGACGATGCTGCGCAAGGCACCCCATCCGCACCGGCCGCAGGTCGGTTTCATCGACTTCCGCTTCGAGCTGTGCAACCAGCGGGGCGAGGTGGTCATGTGGATGGAATCCAGCGGCATGCTGCGTCGTCGCCCGCATCCGGAGGGCGCGTGAGCGTTGAGCCCCTGCGCTTCGAGGCGCTGTCCGTCGGCGCCTGCTACGTGCACGGCGACGTGGCGATCGACGCCGCGAGCATCAAGCGTTTCGCGCGACGCTACGACCCGCAGCCCTTCCATCTCGACGAAAAGGCCGGACGCGCGTCGCTGTTCGGCGGGCTCGCGGCGCCGGGCTGGCTGTCGATGACGCTCGTCGCGCGCCAGCTGACCGCGGGGGCTCCGCAGCGTTTTGCCGACGTCGGCGCCGAGGGGCTCGATGACCTGCGCTGGCGGCGGCCGGTGCTCGCCGGGGATCGTCTGTCGGTGTCCTCGACCTGCCTCGCGCTCGACGCACGACGCGGCGCGGCCCAGCTGCGCGTCGAGGCTGTCAATCGCGCCGGCGAGCTGGCGCTCCAGTACACGACGTGGATCTTCGTCGCGCGACGCTTGCCTGCTGCCCTCGAGCGCTGATGCCGGGATCGCCCGCCCGTGCGCACCGCACGTTGACGCGCCTGCGCGGGACGCGCTAGCGTCCCGCGCCATGGATTTCATGCGTTGCAATCAGGCGTGGTGGCGCTGCCCTTGCTCGGCGGCGGAGACGACTGTGCCTGATTGAATGCAATCAGAGGTTCAGCAAGTTCAGACCCGCCCCGAGCGGGTTTTTTTGTGCCTGATGACGGAGAAGGAACATGGCAGCGACGACGGCGGCAGTTTTCCCGATGCAGACTCCCGCGGGCCCTCGCGCGGCGGCTTTCCGCGACCTGCGGCAGACGCTGGAGCGCGCGTACGGCGGCAAGGATCTCGCCGCGCCGGACGTCGAACGCGTGTTCCGACGCCTGGTGGCGGGCGTGCTCGATCCGCTGCACCTTGCGGCGCTGCTCGTG
>DASVGQ010000121.1:0-17588 GCA_036379455.1 Nevskiaceae bacterium | reverse complement strand
GCGAGCAAGCGGGTTCGCGGAGCGACAGCGACGTACGCGCTGTTCCGCTGCAGTCAAGGAAAGCATCGGGCGCGGACAGCTCGTCCGAGTGCGGCGCGTGTCCGGACAACCCTTTGCGCGTTGAGCGGGGTAAGCCGGTAGGCTAGATTTCGCCGGCCGGCGGATGTGGGCGCGTTGGCCGGCTTCAGGGAACGGCATTCACGGGGAGATCGAGATGAAGGGGCATCTGTGGAATTCGCTGGCGGTCCTGGCCTGCACGGCTTCGGCCGCTGCCTTGGCGGTGCCGCTGGGCGCCGTGGCACAGATTCGCGTGGGCGTGACGGTTTCGGCGACCGGCCCTGCCGCCTCGCTCGGCATCCCGCAGCGCAACACCGTGAGCCTGCTGCCGCACGAGATCGACGGTGAGAAGATCGACTACACGGTGCTCGACGACGGTACCGACACGACGACCGCCGTGAAGAACATGCGCAAGCTCATCGGCGACGACCATGTGGACGTCGTGATCGGCTCCTCGGTGACGCCGGCCTCTCTGGCGATGGTGGAAGTCGCCGGCCAGGAGAAGGTGCCGATGATCACGCTCGCCTTCAGCAACGAGCTGATCAACCCGCCCACGGGCCCGCGGGCGTGGGTGTTCCGCACCCCGCAGGGCGACGCCCTTGCGGCGCAGGCGGTGGCCCGAGCGATGGTGATGCAGCACGTCAAGACGCTCGGCTTCATCGGCTATTCGGACGGCTTCGGCGAAAGCTACCTCAACGAGATGAAGAAGGCCGCCGAGGCAGAAGGGGTCAAGATGGTCGACGTCGAGCGCTACGCGCGCACCGACACCGCGGTGACCGGCCAGGTGCTCAAGCTCATGGCCGCCCATCCCGACGCCGTCTTCATCGCCGGCTCTGGCACGCCTTCGGCGCTGCCGGAACGCGAGCTCAAGAACCGCGGCTACAAGGGAATCATCTACCAGTCCGGCGGCGCCGCGAACAGCGACTTCCTGCGCGTGTGCGGTCGCGAGTGTGATGGCACCTTCATGCCGGCGGGTCCGATCATCGTCGCTGAGCAGCTGCCGAAGGACAATCCGGTGCGCGCGTCGGCGCTCGAGTACAAGCAGCTCTACGAGGCGAAGTACGGCGCCATCAGCACCTTCGGCGGCCACATGTGGGACGCGGGCCAGCTGCTCAAGGCCGCGATCCCCGTGGCGCTGAAGAGTGGCGCCAAGCCCGGCACGGAGGCGTTCCGTGAGGCGCTGCGCGATGCGTTGGCACACGTCAAGGACGTCGCGGGTTCGCAGGGCATCTTCAACATGACGTCCGACAACCACAACGGCATGGACGCCCGTTCGATCGTCATGGTGGAGATCAAGGACGGCAAGTGGCTCTACCGCCCCGATCTATAGGGCGCCGTGCCGCGACTCGGGCGCGCTTGCAGCGTGGCCGCCGTGTGACGGTGGCAACGACCCGGCGAGCGATGCAAGCGCCCGTGGATGCAGTGTAAAGTCCGCTTCGGGAGCGCCGGGCAAGCCGCCGCCGTGGGTGGTGACGGCCGTAGGCAGGGGGCCCGGCGCGCAGAACGCAGTCCTCGGAGGGGAGACATGAGACACAGAACCATTTCGCTGCTGGGCGTGGCGGCGCTGGCCGGCACGCTTGGCGCGGGATTCGCGACGAGCGCATCGGCGCAGGTGAAGGTCGGCGTCACGGTCGCCGAGACCGGGCCGGCGGCGTCGCTCGGTATTCCGGAGCGCAACACGATCGCGCTGCTGCCGCGGGAGATCGGCGGTGCGAAGGTCGAGTACATCGTGCTGGACAGCGGCACCGACACGACCAAGGCCGTCAAGAACATGCGCAAGCTGATCAGCGACGACCACGTGGACGTCGTCGTCGGTCCTTCGGTGTCGCCGAGCTCGCTGGCGATGGTCGACGTGGCGGGCGAGACGAAGACGCCGAACATCAGCCTTGCGGCCAGCGCGAAGGTCGTGGAGCCGGTTGAAGGGCCGCGCAAGTGGGTGTTCAAGACGCCACAGAGCGATGCACTGATGGCGCGCGCGATCGCCGACGCGCTCGTCAAGCAGAAGGCTGCGACGCTCGGCTTCATCGGCTACTCGGACGCTTATGGCCAGAGCTACCTGGACGAGATGACGAAGGCGGCCGAAGCCAAGGGCATCAAGATGGTGGCGGCGGAGCGCTACGCGCGCACCGACACCAGCGTCACGGGCCAGGTCCTCAAGCTGCTCGGCGCGCATCCGGATGCCATCCTGATCGCGGGCTCCGGGACGCCGTCGGCGCTGCCGGAGCGCGAGCTCAAGAGCCGTGGTTACAAGGGCATCATCTGGCAGTCGCACGGCGCGGCCAACGAGGACGTGCTGCGGGTCTGCGGAACCGACTGCAACGGCACTTTCCTGCCGGCCGGTCCACTGCTGGTCGCCAGCCAGCTTCCGGCGGACAACCCGATCCGCAAGGAAGCGCTGGAGTACACGCACCTGTATGAGGCGAAGTACGGCCCGGGCACGGTCAACACCTTCGGCGGCCACGCATGGGACGCCGGGCAGCTGCTCATCCACGCGCTGCCCGTGGCGCTCAAGGGCGGCGCGAAGCCGGGGACGGAGCAGTTCCGCGCGGCGTTGCGCGACGCGCTGGAAGGACTTCACGGCGTCGTCGGCTCGCAGGGCATCTTCAACATGAGCCCGACCAATCACAACGGCATGGACGACCGGGCGCGCGTCATCGTCGAAGTCGTGGACGGCAAATGGAAGTATCGGCCGGACCTCTGACCGGACGCGGCGTCGCGTGACGCCTCGCCCGGCGATCGAGCGACAGCTCGGCGCAATCCTGCGGCGGCCCGACACGTACGGGTCGCCGCAGGGCGTGAGCCGTGTCCCGGTGTACATGACCGCGGGTGGCGGGTGAATGGATTCGAATATCGCGCTGATCCTGGTGCAGGACGGGCTGCTCAACGGCGCCATCTACGCGCTGGTCGGCCTCGCGCTGGTGATGGTGTTTGCGGTCACCCGCATCATCCTCATCCCGCAAGGTGAGTTCGTCGCCTACGGCGCGCTGACGCTCGCTTTTCTGGTCGACGGCAAGACGCCCGGAACCATCTACCTGCTGCTGATCCTCGGCGTGCTGACCTTCCTCGTCGAGCTCGGCGCAGCCGTGCGCGCGCGCAGCTTCCGCAGCCTCATCGGGACCGCGGTGTGGACGCTGGCGCTACCCATCGTGCTGTATCTGCTCGCGGCGCCGGTGGTGGGCAAGACCACGCCGTTCTGGATCGACGTGCTGTATTCCTTTGCGGTGGTCATCCCGATGGGCCCGATGGTCTATCGGCTGGCATTCCAGCCGGCCGCCGAGGCCAGCGTGCTGGTGCTGCTGATCCTCGCGGTCGCCTTGCACTTCGCGATGATGGGGCTGGGGCTTGCGTTCTTCGGCCCGGAGGGCTGGCACACCCCACCCTTCGTGCAGGGTCAGGTCACGCTCGGCGGCGTGGTGTGGCAGGGTCAGACGCTGGTGGTGCTGGGTGCCTGCGCCGCGCTGATCGTCGCGCTGTGGCTGTTCTTCAGCCGTACCCTGTATGGCCGCGCGCTGCGCGCCACCGCGGTCAATCGCCGCGGCGCACGCCTGATGGGCATCAGCACGAACCTGTCGGGCTCGCTGACGTTCACCGTGGCGGCTGCGATCGGCGTGCTGTCGGGCATGCTCATCGCGCCGGTCACGCCGATGTATTACGACACCGGTTTCATCATCGGCCTGAAGGGCTTCGTCGCGGCCATCTTCGGCGGCATGCTTTCCTACCCGGCGGCCGTCATCGGCGCGATCTTCATCGGGCTGGTGGAGGCCTTCTCTTCGTTCTGGGCCAGCGCCTACAAAGACGTCATCGTCTTCGCGATCATGATCCCGGTGCTGCTGTGGCTGTCGCTGCGCGCTCACCATGTCGGTGACGAGGAGTGATGTCATCGTGACGCGCATCGTGACGGCCGTGGTGGTCATCCTGCTGGCGGTGATCGTGGCGCTGCCGGTGACGCCGGGCTTCTGGGTCACGCAGCTGGATTACATCGGGCTTGCAAGCCTGGTCGTGCTCGGCCTCCTGCTGTTGACGGGCATCAGCGGCCTGACTTCCTTCGGCCAGGCCGCCTTCGTCGGCATCGGCGCCTATGCGGCGGCCTACCTGACCGCGCACTCCGGCTGGTCGCCGTGGCTGACGCTGTTTGCCGGACTCATCGTCACCTTCATCATTGCCTGGGTGCTGGGCGCGATCAGCTTGCGCCTGTCGGGGCACTACCTCGCGGTCGGCACGATCGCCTGGGGCCTCGCGCTGTTCTACCTGTTCGGGAACATGAATTTCCTTGGCAAGTACGACGGCATCTCCGGCCTGCCGAATATCCACGTATTCAGCCTGTCGCTGTCCTCGCAGCGCCACATGTTCTACCTGATCTGGGTCGTCCTGCTGCTGTGCCTGTGGGCGACCCACAACCTGCTGGACTCACGCCCCGGACGCGCGATCCGCTCGCTGCGTCGGGGGGCGGCCATGGCGCAGTCCTTTGGCGTCAACGTGCCGCGCTACCGGCTCGTGGTCTTTGTCTATGCGGCCTTGCTGGGTTCCCTGTCGGGCTGGCTGTACGCCTACATGCTCGGGGCCGTCAGTCCGAGCCCGTTCGGACTCGAGGCCGGCATCGAATACCTGTTCATGGCGGTGGTCGGCGGCGCGGCGAGCGTGTGGGGCGCCGTCATCGGCTCGGCGATCATCATCGTGCTGCGCGACCAGATCCTGAACGGACTTCCGCAGCTGTTCCACACCTCAGTGAATTTCGAACTCATCGCCTTTGGTGTGCTCATGGTGCTGGTGCTGCAGTACGCGCAGGACGGCGTATGGCCGCTGCTGGTGCGCGGCTGGGAGCGTATTTTCCCCGGCGAGCGCCGGCAGCGTGAGCCGCCCCCGGAGGCCGCGCCGTTGGCCTGCCGGACGCGCCCCCAGAGTGGCACGCTGGTGCTCGAGGTCGACGCGATCCGCAAGGAATTCGGCGGGCTGGTGGCGGTCAACGACATCTCCTTCAAGCTGCATGCAGGCGAGATCATGGGCCTGATCGGGCCCAACGGCGCCGGCAAGAGCACCACCTTCGATCTCATCACCGGAGTGCAGCTGGCGACCTCCGGGTCGGTGACTTTCCTCGGCCAGCCACTGGACGGGCTCGTCGCGCGGCAGATCGCGCAGCTCGGGGTGGGACGCACGTTCCAGCACGTCCAGCTGCTGCCGGGCATGACGGTGCTCGACAACGTCGCGCTTGGAGCCCATCTGCGACGGCCCGTCGGTGTGATCGCGGCGGCGCTGCGCGCCGATCGACGCGCCGAAGCGCAGCTGCGCCACGAGGCTGCGCGGCAGCTGCAGCGCGTAGGCCTCGGCGAACACCTCTACGATGAGGCCGGCAGCCTGCCGCTGGGTCAACAACGGATCGTCGAGATCGCCCGGGCGCTGGCCTCGGATCCGGTGCTGCTGCTGCTCGACGAGCCGGCGGCCGGGCTGCGCTACAAGGAGAAACAGGCGCTGGCGGACCTTCTGCGGCGCCTGCGCGATGAGGAAATGAGCATCCTGCTGGTGGAACATGACATGGATTTCGTCATGCGGCTGACCGACCATCTGGTCGTGATGGACTTCGGGACCAAGATCGCCGAGGGGCAGCCCGCCGACGTGCAGAAGAACCCGGCCGTCATCGAGGCGTATCTCGGCGGACTGGATGATGAGGACGGGGCGGAAGCTGGACCAGGGGCCGCGGACGGCCAGGAGATGGGCTGACGTGCCACAGAAACAGGCTGGCGGCGCGGCCGTACTCAAGGTGGACGGCCTGTCGACGCACTACGGAAAAGTGGTCGCGCTGCACGACGCGAAAGTCGCGGTGGAGGCGGGTAGGGTCGTCACCGTCGTCGGCACGAACGGAGCCGGAAAGTCCACGTTGCTGAACAGCATCATGGGCTCGTTGCCGCGCATCGGCCACAGCGCCGGGCCGATCATCTATGGCGGCGTGGACGTCGCGTCATGGCCGACCGAGCGCCGCGTGTTCGGCGGCATTTCGCTGGTGCCGGAACGTCGCGAGCTGTTCGCCAGCATGTCGGTGGAAGAGAACCTGCTGCTGGGCGCGTTCCGCTTCTACCGCAAGGGGGGGCGCAGCTGGCGCGGGACGATGGACCACGTCTACGCGCTGTTTCCGCGCCTGAAGGAGCGGCGGGCGCAGGAGGCCGGCACGCTGTCGGGCGGCGAGCGCCAGATGCTCGCCGTCGGCCGCGCGCTGATGTCGAAGCCGAAGCTGCTCATGCTCGACGAACCGAGCCTCGGCCTCGCGCCGCGCATCGTGCGCGAGATCTTCAAGATCATCGTGCAGCTGCGCAGCACCGGGGTGTCCATCCTGCTGGTGGAACAGAACGCGCGCGCTGCGCTGCAGGTCGCCGACTACGGCTACGTACTGGAGACGGGAGAGATCGTGCTGGAAGGCGCCGCGGGGGAGCTCGCGCGCAACCCGCGCGTCATGGAGAGCTACCTCGGCCTCGGCAAGCGCGCCGAACAGGCGTAGCTGCCGGCCGCCTCTGCGGCATCCGTCGTCGAGGCGGCCGGCGCGCGGCTGTGGGTCAGGCCGGTGAACTTTCCGCCGCGGGCTGCAACGCCTCATCGCGCGATGGCATGAGCATGTCGCGGATCTGCTCGTGGTAGAGCCGCAGGATTTCCGCGCCATCCCCGCGATACGAGCCGCCGTGCATGATGGCCAGCGTCTCCGGGCGTAGCCCGATCAGGCGCTTGAAGACGCTCGAAGTGGTGCGCGTATAGGGGATTGAGTCGTGGAAGGGCGTGCTCTGCCCCGCCTTGAGGTTGGCGATTGCCGCAGGCAGCACGTCGTCGCGCAGCGCCGCCGGGTCACCGTGCTGCGCGAGCAGATCGGAGCAGAACAGCGTGTGGGCCGTCTCGTCGTACAGCAGGGACGACTCCCAGCTGTGTGGCACATAGGGAGTCACGAGAAAGCGCAGGCGATGCCGCCCGGTGGTCAGGACAGCGTCGTCCTCCAGCACCTTCGGCGGACGTATCGCCTGGTTGTTGATGCCGATCGCTGCCGCCAGCACCCCGGCGATGGCCGTTGCCTTGGGGGCGACCTGGAGCCACTCGTTGAGCGCCCCGCATTCGTCGGCTTCGTAGTGGCTGAAGCCGATCCAGCGCAGCTGCTCGACATCGATCAGCGAGCGGACCGCGTCGAGCGAGTCCTTGAACAGCGCCTTCTGCAGCGTGTGGTACAGCAACGGTTCATCGTCGCGGACGAGGAACAGGTTGAACTGCATGCCGCCTGCTGACACGTAGTTGGAGATCCGGAAGACGTCCGGCGCGATTTCCGTGATGTTGGCCAAGGCAGGTTGCCCCCCCAAGACGGATGTAGGCTCCCAGCGTAGAGCGTTCGCGTCGCGCGTGCAGTGCACTTCGGGCAAGACGAACGACACGGCAGGCCGTGATATCCAGCGCCACCGCGTCATGCTTCGCGCGGAGGCCGCGGGCGCGCCACGCTCGATGTGCCGATGCGCGCACACCTAACGTAAACTGGCGTTAGAGACGATGGTGCGGACGAGGTACCCCGTGCATGAATCCGTAGACTCCGATTTCCCGCTGCTGGGCGAGCCGCTCTGCGTGGATCTGGTGAACACGCGCGCGCGGCGTGACGGCGCAGTGGTGGACCTGCTCGACGGCGTGTCGGCGCTGAAAGCCTGGCTCGCGCTGGAGAGGGCGCGCGGCGGCTGGCGGGGCGCCGTGAGCGCCGCGGATCTGGTTGCGGTGCGCGAGCTTCGCGACGCCGTCGACGGGCTGCTGCGCGCGCGGGCGGCGCGCAGACACCCGTCGCCGGATGCCGTCGACGCCGTCAATCTGGCGCTATCCGCCCGCGTGCCGGAGCCGCGGCTGGCATGGACCGGTCGCGATCCCGAGCGTCGATGGGAGACCAAGGGCGCGGCCGGTGCCCGTGACACGTTCCTGCGTCAGGTAGCGCTGGATACGGTGGAACTGTTGACCGGACCCCGTGCGCAGTGGCTGCGCAAGTGCGCGCATCCCGACTGCATGCTGCTGTTCGTCGCCGACAATCGCCGGCGCCGCTGGTGTTCCAGCGCGCGCTGCGGCAACCGTGCCCGCGTCGCGCGGCACTACTCGCGCGTGCGCGGCAGGGCGGGCTGAGCCTCGGCGTCGAAGCGCTTTTGCGCTGGCTCCGCGCGGTGGCGTGCCGGCACAAGTACACGCCGCGCCCGATGTGCGATCGGGCGCGCGCGCCAGCGCGCCCCCCGACCGCGCGTACGGCAGGTGGAGCTAGTACACGCCCTGTTCGAGCATGGCATCCGCGACCTTGCGGAAGCCGGCGATGTTGGCGCCGAGCACCAGATTCCCGGGCTGGCCGAAATGCGCGGCGGTCTCGCTGCACTGGCGGTAGATGCCTTCCATGATGGCGTGCAGGCGCGCGTCGACGTCGTCGAAGGTCCAGGCCGTCATGGCGCTGTTCTGCGCCATTTCCAGCTGGCTGACCGCGACGCCGCCGGCGTTGGCCGCCTTGCCCGGGCCGTAGCAGATGCCGCTTTGCAGGATGACGTCGATGGCGTCGTTGGTCGACGCCATGTTGGAGCCTTCCGCGATGCATTTGACGCCGTGGCCGAGCATCTCCCTCGCGTCATCCGCCGTGACCTCGTTCTGCGTGGCTGACGGGAACGCGACGTCGGCCGGGAAGCGCCATACGGCGTGACCGCCCGCCGGGTCGTCGGAATGGGGGATGTACACGGCGTCGTGAACCTGTGCGGCGTATTCCGTCAGGGAACCGCGCTCGCCTTCCTTGATCTGCTTCAACAGGTCGAGCTTGATGCCGTTGGCGTCGTGGATCGTCCCGCCGGAATCCGAGCAGGTGATCGGGGTGGCGCCGAGCTGATAGAGCTTCTCGATCGTGTAGGTGGCGACGTTCCCGGCACCCGAGACGAGGCAGGTCTTGCCCTGGATGTCATCGCCGCGCGCGCGCAGCATGTGCTGTGCGAAATAGACGGCGCCGTAGCCCGTGGCTTCCTTGCGTACCAGCGAGCCGCCCCACGCGAGGCCCTTGCCGGTGAAGGCGCCCTCGTAGCGATGCGTGAGCCGCTTGTACTGGCCGTACAGATAGCCGATCTCCCGGGCGCCCACGCCGATGTCACCGGCCGGTACGTCCACCGTCGGCCCGATGTGGCGATACAGCTCCATCATGAACGCCTGGCAGAAGCGCATGACCTCGGCGTCCGACTTGCCTTTCGGGTCGAAGTCCGATCCGCCCTTGGCGCCGCCGATGGGCAGCCCCGTCAGCGCGTTCTTGAAGATCTGTTCGAAGCCGAGGCACTTGATGATCCCCGCGTTCACGGACGGGTGGAAGCGCAGGCCACCCTTGTAGGGCCCGAGCGCGGAGTTGAACTGGATGCGGTAGCCCTTGTTGACCCGGATGCGTGCCTTGTCGTCCATCCAGCACACGCGGAACAGGATCTGGCGCTCAGGCTCGACGATGCGGTCCACAATCGCGTCGTCGAGGTAGTGCGGTTCGGCCTTCAGCAGCGGCTCGAGGCAGCGCAGGATCTCTCCCGCGGCCTGGTAGAACTCCGGCTGCGCAGGACTGCTCCGTTGCAGGTCCACAAGGATCTGGCGCACATCGGTCATGACATCCCCGCTTCGTGTCTGGTTTTCTGGCGCGCGACATCGAGTTCGCGCATTTTTGCAGCCGGCCATTATAGGGAGTCGCGATTTCTGCTCACCGTGACGCGAGACGGCCGGGCAACGGCGGTCAGCGCGGGTCCAGGCCGGGCGGCGGGTTGTGCCGGTGCCACTCGAGGATGCGACGGTAGCTCTGCGGCTCCTTGACGTGCACGAGATCGCCCGCGCGCGGGAAGTGCCAGTCGTAGAGGCGGGACAGGTAGAAGCGCAGCGCCGCCGCCCGCAGCACGGCGTTCCACGCCGCGCGTTCGGATTCTTCCGGCTCGCGGCGCGCGCAGTAGGCGCCGATGAGAGCTTCGGCGCGGGCGTGGTTCGTGGCGCCGTCCGGTTCGCTGCACCAGTCGTTGACGGCAATGGCCAGGTCGTACAGCAGTGCGTCGTTGCACGCGTAGTAGAAGTCGATGACGCCGGACAGGCGCTCGTCCACGAACAGCACGTTGTCACGGAACAGGTCCGCGTGGATGACGCCCTGCGGCAGCGACGACCACGCCAGCCCGGAGTCGCTCGCCAGTTCGGCGGAGATGAGGGCGTGCTCGTCGCCGTCGAGCTTTCCGTGGAGCGCATCCGCCACCTTGCGTCGCCACGACGGCCCGCGCTCGTTGTGCCGCCGCCCCGCGAAGCTTTGGCCGAGGACGTGCAGGGTGCCGAGCGTGGTTCCCACCGCACGGCACTGTTCGAGGCTCGGGAACAGGACGCTGTTGCCGCTGAGGCGCCGGACGAGCGCTGCCGGACGCCCGTTGAGACTCGTGAGGCTCTCGCCGGCGTGCGTATGGGCCGGCGCGGGGCAGGGAAAGCCGCGTTCCGCGAGGTGCTGCATCAGGCCGAGGAAGTACGGCAGCCCGGCTTCCTCGGTGCGTTCGAAGAGCGTCAGCACCCACCGTCCGTCGCTTGTGTCGACGAAGTAGTTCGTGTTCTCGACGCCTTCTCCGATCCCCTGGTAGCCAAGCACGCCGCCGACCGGGTAACGCTCCAGGAAGTGGTGCAGTTCGTCGGTGGAGACACGCGTGAAGACGGACATCCGGGAGCCCGTGGCGGACCAGCGCGGATTGTAGCGAGCGCCGTCGCGGGCGACATCCGGCGCCCGTCCGATGTCGTGCTGGTGGCCTGCCGGCCTGCGCTAAGATGGCGCCATGAGCAATGCGGCACGTGATTCGGGCGTCGGTCTTGTCACGGACCTCGCCAAGCCCCGGCTGGCGCAGCCGCCGCTGTATCGGGTGGTGATGCTCAACGACGATTACACGCCGATGGAATTCGTCGTGGAAGTGCTGCAGCTTTTCTTCCACCATGTCCGCGAGAAGGCGGTACAGATCATGCTTCAGATCCACCAGACCGGTCGCGGAGTGGCAGGCGTGTACCCGGCGGAGGTCGCGGAGACCAAGGTGGCGCAGGTGAACGCCTACGCGCGCAAGCACCAGCATCCGCTGCTGACCGTGATGGAGCGCTCCTGAGCGGTATCGCCGACAGGGGTGGTTCCGCCGGCCGGCGCCGTGCAACGCTTTTCTGCAGCGGCGGTCGAAACGGCGAAGGGCGGGTTGCAAAACGGCGCCTGCCGACGCATAAAGGCAGAGATGGCCTGCTCACGTCCATCAGGAGTGCGAAATGTTGAGCGAGGAACTTCAGAAAGCGCTGGACGCCGCTTTTCTGGCAGCCCGCGGTGAAGGTCACGAGCTGCTCACGGTGGAGCATCTGCTCCTCGCACTGCTGTCCGACTCCGACGTCAGCGAAGTGCTGAACGCCAGCGGTGCCGATCTCGACAAGCTCGACGCGGCGCTGCGCCGCTACATCGCCGAGAACATCCACGCCGATCGCGATGCAGGCAATGGCCAGGACGTGCAGCCGACGCTGTCGTTCCAACGCGTGCTGCAGCGCGCGATCTATCACGTGCAGGCCTCCGGCAAGAAACGCGTATCGACGGTCAACGTGCTGGTGGCGTTGTTTTCGGAGAAGGACACGCACGCCGTCTATCTGCTGAGCCAGCAGGGCGTGACGCGGCTCGACGTCATCAATTACGTGGCGCACGGCATCGCCAAGAATGGCCAGGCTCCGGCCGAGGGCACGGTCTCGCCTGAATCCGATGACAAGGAAGAGGTTGCGACGAAATCCAGTGGCCAGAGCGCGCTGGAGCAGTACGCCGTCAACCTCAACGAACGTGCGGCCAATGACCGCATTGACCCGCTCATCGGGCGGACCAAGGAGCTGCAGCGGGTCATGCAGACGCTGTGCCGGCGTCGCAAGAACAACCCGCTGCTGGTGGGTGAGGCAGGAGTCGGCAAGACGGCCATCGCCGAAGGCCTGGCGCTGATGATCTACAAGAATGACGTCCCTGATCTGCTCGAGGACGCCACGATCTATTCGTTGGATCTCGGCGCGCTGATCGCCGGCACCAAGTACCGCGGCGATTTCGAGAAGCGCTTCAAGGCCGTCATCGCGGAGCTGGTCAACACGCCCGGGGCGATCCTGTTCATCGACGAGATCCACATGATCATCGGCGCGGGTGCGGCCAGCGGCGGGGTCATGGACGCCAGCAACCTGTTGAAGCCCATCCTCGCGTCCGGCGAGCTGCGCTGCATCGGCTCGACGACCTACAACGAATACCGCGGCGTCTTCGAGAAGGACCGCGCTCTAGCGCGTCGCTTCCAGAAGATCGACATCACGGAGCCTTCGGAAGCCGATGCCGTGCTGATCCTCGAAGGCCTCAAGGCGCGTTTCGAGGAACACCATCAGCTGCATTACACGGCCGGCGCGCTGCGCTCCGCCGTCGAGCTCTCGTCGCGCTATATCACGGACCGTCGCCTCCCCGACAAGGCCATCGACGTGATTGACGAAGCGGCGGCGCGCATGCGGCTGATGCCTGAGTCTCGCCGGCGCAAGACAGTGCAGGTGCGGGACATCGAGGAGACGGTCGCGAACATTGCGCGGATTCCTCCGAAAAGCGTCTCCTCGAACGACAAGGAGCGGCTGGCAAATCTCGAACGCAACCTGCGGCTCGTCATCTTCGGACAGGATCCGGCGATCGCGCAGCTCGCTTCCTGCATCAAGCTGGCGCGCTCGGGGCTCGGCAACCCGGATCGGCCGATCGGCAATTTCCTGTTGGCCGGGCCTACGGGCGTCGGCAAGACGGAGGTCACGCGCCAGCTCGCCAACCAGCTCGGCATCGAGCTGCTGCGCTACGACATGAGCGAGTACATGGAGCGGCACACGGTCAGCCGCCTCATCGGCGCGCCGCCGGGCTACGTTGGATTCGACCAGGGTGGGCTGCTGACAGACGCGGTGCTCAAGCATCCGCATTCCGTGGTGTTGCTCGACGAGATCGAGAAGGCCCATCCGGACGTGTTCAACCTGCTGCTGCAGGTCATGGACCACGGCCAGCTCACCGACAACAACGGACGCCACGTCGACTTCCGCAATGTGATTCTGGTGATGACAACGAACGCGGGCGCCTCGGAAGCGGCGCGGCGCTCCATCGGCTTCGGCGAGGAGTCGCACGAGTCCGATCAGCGCGAGGTGATCCGGAAGTCCTTCACGCCGGAATTCCGCAATCGACTCGACGCCATCGTCGTGTTCTCGGCGCTGGGCCCGGAGGAGATTGCGCGCGTTGTCGACAAGTTCCTCATCCAGCTTGAAGAGCAGCTGGCCGCCAAGGGCGTGTCGCTGGATCTGGAACCTGCGGCGCGCGCGTGGCTCGCCGAGCACGGTTACGACGTGAAGATGGGCGCGCGCCCGATGGATCGCCTGATCCAGGAGAGCATCAAGCGGCCGCTGGCGGAAGAACTGCTGTTCGGCAAGCTGGCAGGCGGCGGCAGCGTGCTGGTGCGACTCGATCCGGAAACGGACAAGCTCGTCTTCGACATCAGCGCGAGAGAAAAGCCCAAGGCAGCCGCTACGGCTTGATCGGTTCGAGCGCGGCGGGTTCGGGTTCCATGCGGCCGGACTTGCGGCGTGACTGCTGCGGTTCCCACGCATTCCGCTGGCGAACGATATGCCTGCGCGGCCTTGGAGCGTACGAGAAGCCGCGGTCGCCTATCGTTCGCCGCGGCGCGCGGCGGCAAACCTGGGCTACTTGTCGCGGAAGGTGATGCGGCCCTTCGTGAGGTCGTAGGGCGTGAGCTGTACCGTGACCTTGTCGCCCGTGAGGATGCGGATGTAGTGCTTGCGCATGCGGCCGGAAATGTGCGCCGTGACCATGTGGCCGTTTTCGAGCTTGACGCGGAAAGTGGTGTTGGGCAGCGTCTCGACGACAACTCCCGGCATTTCTATGTGGTCTTCCTTGGGCATGCGCAAACGCGATGAAAAGGGCGCGTATTATCCGCAAACGCGCCTCTGGGGTGCAACCGAGCAATAGACGTACCTGACTCGCGCGGACGATGGCGACTGCCCTCCTCTGGTGAAGCAGGGCGGTGGGGTCGCCTCGCCGCCCGTGCGGTCCGGCGCCGTCGCACAGGGGCCCGAGCTGGACGCAGATGCGGAACGGGCAATCCGCTCGGTCACGCCGCGTCCGGCGCGAAGAACGACGCACTCCTGCGACGCTCAATCTCGGAGAGCGTGTTCGCGTCCGATACAATCCTGCATGGGGAGCGTGATGCGGCGCGACGGATGCGGCCGCAGTGCATCCAGCGCGGCGCCTTCTGCCTGGGAGGGTTTGTACGGTAGCGGGGGCGTGCCGACGCACACCGCTTCCCGGGCGTGTCTTTTCAGGGAGGAGGGGATGAAGGCTTTGCACTGGATGATGTTTGCTGCAGCGGCGACGCTGGGCGCGTGCGCGACGACGCAGCAATCCGCAGGACCGGGAGCGGCGACAAAGGCGATACCGCCAGCACCTTCCGCTGCGCACGCCGGCACGCCGGAATCGGGGCCCGGCGAATGCTACGCACAGATGGCGCCTGCGTCGGAAGCCGGTGCAGCGGCCTCCGCCAGGGAACCACGGTGGGACCGGGTCGTGTGCCAGGACCAGATGTCCCGAGCGCTTGTGCGACGGCTGCAGAGGGCCCTGCGCGCCAAGGGTTTCAGCCCCGGCGGCGTCGACGGCAGGATGGGACCGCGGACGCTGCGCGCGCTGAACCTCTACGAACAGGCGAAGGCGCTGGCATCCAGCGAACCGGGCGTGCTGCCCTATGCGACGCTGGAGTCGCTCGGCGTGCCGCGACCCTGAGGAGCGCGCCGCGCGTCAAGCGGAATCAGCCGCATGCGGGCTTCGTCGACGAGCGCAATGCGGCTTGCCGAGTGGGCGGAAGCGAGACCGATGAGCAGACCCCGCGGTGCCCGGGGATCCGCAGCCTGCCGTCAACGCGCGACATCGGCTGCACTCGCGGGCGCCGCGGGCAGGACGGTGGCAGCGTGTCGCTCGATCAGTTGCCGGGATTCCCGGAGGTCGCGGTCGAGCGAGCCGGCCACGTTCAGCTTTTCCAGGACGTCGAGCTGGCGCTGCGCCGCCGCCTGCTGATGGGACGCTACCAGCATGCGCAGCAGGGTGACGTGGTAGGCGGCGACGCCCGGCGCGGCGTCCACCGCGGCCTGCGCCATTCGCAACCCGAGCCCTTGATCGTCCAGGACGTTCCATGCGTAGTCCGAGTAGGCGGAGAGCAGGCGCGCGTCGGGATGAGGGTGCGACAGCCCGGCCAGGAACGCGGCGACCATTCGCGTCGGCGGCAGCGCGCAGTCTCCGCTGACGGCGCACTTCGTCAGGGCGCTCATGGAAGTGATGTCCTGCACCCCCGGACGCCGGCGTTGCAGCGTCGCGTCGATCTGTTTCCACCACCCATCCTTGAGCGGGAGATGCATGCGTGAGTTCATCATGATCAGCGCCTGCTCGGGAAGAATGGAGCTGCCCGGCAGGCGCATGGCGCGCTCGAGCGGCGCGTAGGCAAGCTTCGTGTACGGGGAGTCGGGGTCGTAGTTCGACAGGATGACGTACATTCGTCCCAGCCCGTACTGGGCGCGGGGCGAGTCGGGGGCCCGCGTCGCCAGCGTGATCGCGAGCCGTAGCGGGCTGCCCCACTCGAAGGCGGTGACGGCCGTCTGGCCGGTCCACAGAACGAGCAGCGCAGCGAGTAGGAAGCCGCGAGCGTGACGCATGACGCCGGGTGCGCAGAGAACTGGCACGACGGCGAGAAGCAGCCCGAAGCTTGCGAAATAGTTGCGGTGTTCGTACACGAGCTCCAGCGGCAGCACCGTGCCGGTGAGCAGCTGCGGGAAGAGGAACAGGCCTATGCCGAGCGCAACCAGCGGAGCGCGGCGCCGCAGTGCTACCGCCACCGCGACGAGAGCCAGGAGGAAGACGCCGCTCGCGAGCGTTGTCCACGGCTGCAGCCAGCCCTTCGATGCGGGGTACGCGTCGTGGTAGAAGGACAGCGCCTGCGGCGTCGGCAGCAGGGTCCAGCGCACGTAGTCGACGACGATGCGCAGCTCGCTCAGCAGGCGTTCGTGGAGATCGAAATCGCGCGTCGCCCAGGTGCCGGGTCGGAGCACCGAAGGCAGGATGGCCCACAGCCCGATGATCAGTGGAATCAGCAGGACGACGACGAACAGGCCGATGATCCTGGCGTCCGCGCGCGTGGCCGCAAGTCGAGATGGCGTGTGCTGCCGGAATCCGAAGATCAGCCACTCGATGAGCAGCGCGTAGACGGGCGCCATCACGGCGGTCTCCTTGGCCGTGAAGCCGATCGCGGAGCCGACGATCAGCGACGCGCAGGCGGACACGAAGCCCGGTCGTCCTTCCTGCATCCGCAGCCGGCCGTGCACGTAGCCCAGAAGCGCCAGCAGCACGAACAGATTCGCGAGGCTGGCCATTCGTTGCACGATGTATAGCACGGCCGTGAGATTGATCGGCAGCAGCAGCCACCCCGCTGTCACGAAGAGCGCGGTCCAGTGCGGGTTGCGGGTCGCCAGCGGCGGACCGCGGCGCCGCAGCGCGCCGAGCAGAGCCAGCGTCAGGAAATACATCGCGATTCCGTTCGCGAGATGGATGGCGACGTTCGTCACCTTCATCGCGTAGGGATCAAGACCCCAGACGTAGTAATCCAGCGCGAAGCTCAGCGATGCCAGCGGACGCTTGAAACGGCTCGACGGAGAGGACAGCGCGGCGCGTGCGAGGTCCGCCGGCTTGAGGTCATGGATCTGCAGGTCGTGGTTATCGACGATGTTCGGGAAATCGTCGAACAGGAAGCCCCCGTGGAGCCCGCTGCGGTAGACGCCGGCAGTGATGATCAGGGCGAGCGCGAGCAGCAGCAGGAAGCCGGTCCCACGCGGCGCGTGAATCAAGCTGGATGGGCGCATCCGGCATTGTCGCCAATCGCCGTGAGCGGCGACAGCGCGGCCGGCTGGTCGGGCGCCCCGGGCGCTTCAACGGCGGCTTGCGATCCGCTTCTCGCGCAGCGGCGCGTGGGCGCCCGTCGCGCGCGACGGACGCCGGCCGATCGCCGCTGCCGTGGATCGCTGCGGAGGGCTCCGCGCCGGTTCCCGGCTATCGCCCGTGGAATGCCGGACGACCGCGATGCTCGGGACACCCGCCTTGTCCGGCGCCCGGCGCCCGGCGCGGGGCGGGGCCAGTTGGCGTCTGACCACGCCGTGCAGCCGCTCAGCGGTCGCTTTGTCGGTCGTCGACTTCCCGTGCGGCCTGCAGGAGATCGCCGAGCAGCTGCGGCAATTCGCCCCGGATCTCGGGGAGGACCCGCGCGCCGTGACGAGCGGCTTGCAGCAGCGCGTCCGGGCGGCGGAGTCGGTGCGCCGTGCGCTCGACGGCCCGCTCGAAGCCCGGCCACTGCGCATAGGAGCGCAGCAGCGCCGAGAAGCCGCCAGCGGTCGGCGTCCAGCGTCCGTAGCGCGCGAACCACAGGGCCTGCGCCGCCAGCTCGTACCCGGCGTCGTCCGCGAAGCGTCCC
>DASVGQ010000120.1:0-27982 GCA_036379455.1 Nevskiaceae bacterium | reverse complement strand
AACCGCACCGGCGGCGGCCGCCACGGCCGCACCGGCAGCTCCGGCACCTGCTCCCACCGAGAACTCCGCTCCGGCTTCGGGCGCCAGCAGCGGCACCGAAAGCGCGGCGCCCACCGAGAACGAACCCGCAAGCAGCTCTTCGAGCGCGGATTCCTCCAGCTCGGCCGCCGACAAGGCCGGGAATGCCGTGAAATCGGGCGCTGCGGCCGCCGGCTCGGCGGTGCACGAAGCCGGAACCAAGGCCGGCGACGCGCTGCATGACGCGGGCGAGTCGGCCAAGGCCGGCGTCGCCGCCGCCGGTTCTGCGGCGAACGCGGCAGGTGACAAGGTGAAGCAAGGCGTGTCGCACGCCGCATCGGCGGTTGGCAACGCAGCCGAGCACGTCAAGAACGCGATGGATCACGACAAGAACGACTGATCGTCGAAGCATCGCGAAACCGGAGCCGCTGTCCGCGATGCGGGCGGCGGCTCCGTCGCATGCGGCGGATGTCTCCGCCGGCAGCACGCGTCGGAAATCGACGGCGACTGCACGCGCACACCGAGAAGCTCAGCCGCGACCGGCGTCACCGAGCGCTGCGATCACTTCGTCCGCGAACTTGTCGGACGCTTCCAGGTGCATGAAGTGGCCGACATCGGGAAGGCGCACCAGCCGATAGCCGCGGCCGAACAGATGTGCCTGGCGCTCGAAGGACGACACCAGCATGCAACCGTCGCGCTCACCGCAAATGGCGCGCGCCGGAACCTGGACCGGGCGCATCAGCAGCCGCCACGTGCCGCGCCGGAAGACGCTGCGCGGCAGCTGCCGGTAATAGGCCAGGGCAGCACGGCGCCGGCGAATATCTTCGAAGGCTTCGGCGATACGCGTCCAGTACGCCTGCGGCGAATCCCAGCCGGGCGACCATTCACGCACCAGATCGCGCAGCCAGCCGTAATCGTCGCGTGTCATGCGGCGCGCCAGGGTACCGGGAAGCTGCAGGGCGACGTAGCGGCGCATGGCGTGCCACTGTGCGCGCGACGGTCGCAGCAACAGGGGCCGCGGATGCGGCATGCCGGCCGTGATGATGCTCGCGACCCGATCGGGGCGCAGAGCCGCCGCCGCGTACGCTGCCAGCGCGCCCCAGTCGTGTCCCACGATGTGCGCGCGACCCGCGCCGAAATGCTCGAACAAGGCGATCACGTCGCGGCCGAGGTCCTCGATGGAATAACGCCCGTCGGGCGCGAAGGCCGTGGGTTGATAACCGCGCATGAACAGCGAGACACCGCGATAACCCGCCGCCGCAAGCCGTTCCAGGAGCGGGACGAAGCTCCACGCCGTA
Organism: Nevskiaceae bacterium; assembly: GCA_036379455.1. Classification (GTDB taxonomy): domain Bacteria; phylum Pseudomonadota; class Gammaproteobacteria; order Nevskiales; family Nevskiaceae; genus SCRT01. The sequence continues at coordinate 26,666 of DASVGQ010000120.1, read as the reverse complement.
TCCGGAAAACCGTGCAGACACAGCACCAGCGGCGCTGACCCCCGCGCCGGCTGCGGGCGCACCTCGAGGTACGCGAACTCGATGCCGTTTGCTTCGATGTACTGCGGCTGGAGGCTTCGGCTCTCTTGGCCCGCCGCGGGGCTCGAATCGTTCATGCTCTGGGACTCTGGCGATCGCACGCCGCTTCCGACCCCGTCGCGCGGCGCACGACGCGCATGATACGGGCTCGTCGGGCGTGACGCGCGACAAGAGCCGCATGCAGCAGTTAAGCTGTTTGCGTGCAGCACCGTGCAGCTGGGACACCGCACGGACCGCGCGCCAGCTGGCCGGCGCGTGAAGCGCCACGTTGATGGCGCGGCTCGCGGCGCTCCCGTTCACCTGGAAACCGAGCCCTCATGACGAACCACCACGTACTCGAGCGTGCGCGGACGTTGGCGCATTACACGCGTCAGGTGCTCCATACCCGTTACTGGTTCCCGCACGTCCCGCTGTCGATCCTGCTGATTGCGGGAGGCCTGTGGCTGCTGCATGCCAGCTTCGGCGGCCAGTGGCACCACTACCTGAACCTCGTGCTGCACCACGGGGCGACGGACATGCCGCCCAACCTGCTGCCGCCGCTGCTCATCGGCGGCGGACTCGTGACCATGGCCCTGGCGATGCTGTGGCGCTCGCGTACCGCATGGCTGATGACCTTCTTCCTGACCGCGATCGCCGCCGTCAGCACCTTCTTCACGCCGCACCACGACGCCGTCCTCACTTACTACTTCCTCGCCGTGCTGGTCGTGCTGCTGGCCGGCTGGCGCTCCTTCGACCGCTCGAGCCTCGCCGCCAGCACGGTGTTCGCCGTCACCTCCGTGTTGATGGTGGTCGGCTATTCCACTTTCGGCGCCTTCTATCTCGGCAGCCAGTTCCACCCGGAGATCACCGACCTGGTGACCGCCTTGTACTTCTCGATGGTGACGATGAGTACGGTAGGCTATGGCGATATCACGCCGGCGACCACCGAGGCACGGCTGTTCGTCATCTCGGTGATCGTGCTCGGGCTGACCGTGTTCGCAACATCCCTCACGGCGGTCGTCGCGCCCATGCTCTCGCAGAGCATGAAGCGGTTGACCAACTCGGGAAAGACCAGGATGAAACGTGAAAAGCACTTCGTCGTCGTCGGAAACACGCCGCTCGCCGTCAATACCTGGCGCGAGCTGGCGAAGCGCGGACGACCGGTCACGCGCATCGTGCGCAGCGACCCTTCCGGAACCATCGCCGAGAACGCCGACGCGGTGATCGGCGACGCCGGTGACCGCGACGTGCTGGAGAAGGCCGGCGCCGGTCGCGCCGCGGCGGTCCTGGCAATGACCGACGACGATTCCGAGAACGCCTTCATCGTGCTGGCCGTCAAGGATCTGCACGGCAACGCGCGGACCGTCGCCGCCGTCAACGACGCGAACCGCAGCAGCCGCATCCGCCTGGTGCAGCCCGACATCACGATCTCCCCGCAGGTCCTCGGCGGCGAGCTGATCGCCATGGTGCTATCGGGCGAGGAGATCTCGGCGGATTCCATCCTCGCGCGTGTTCTGCAGCGCACCGATACGAGCGCCCCGCCGGCGGCACACGACACGCCCTGACCCACATGACAAGGAGTACTCCCGACGCATGACGGATTTTCTCGCACAGACCCGCTTCCTCGACAATTCGCTGAGCGCCTGGCTCTACGCGGCCGTGGCCGCGGTGGTCGCGGCGCTGCTCATCAGCTGGATCCTGCGCGTCGGCGCCGGACGTCTCGCGAAACGCGTGCAGGACAAGCGCCCCCTGCATCTGCTCGGCACCATGCGCGTGCTGCTTTCGCTGCTGAGATCCACGCGATTGTGGCTGCTTCTGCTCCTCGCGCTGGCGCTCGCCTTCGACACGCTCCAGCTGCCGCGCAGCACCAACACCATCCTCGGCCACATCGCCTTCCTGGTGTTCGGGATCCAGATCGCCCTTTGGTGCATCTCACTGGTGCGCCTATGGCTGGAGGAATCCGCTGACTCCAGCGCCGCGCTGAAGGCCAAGAACCCGATCCTCGTCGGCATGCTGAGCTGGGGGCTGAAGCTCGTCGTCTGGGCGATCCTGCTGCTGGCGATCCTCGGGAACTTCGGGGTCAACATCACGGCCTTCGTCGCGAGCCTCGGCGTGGGCGGCATCGCCATCGCCCTCGGGCTGCAGACGATCCTCAAGGACGTGTTCGCCTCCATCGCCATCGGCCTGGACCAGCCCTACAAGGTCGGCGAGTTCATCATGTTCGGCGACGTTCTCGGGACAGTCGTCAAGGTGGGCGTGAAATCCACACGCATCGCATCGCTGTCCGGCGAGGAGCTGTCGATCTCCAACTCCAACCTGCTCGATCAGCTGGTCCACAACTACAGTCGCATGCCACAGCGACGCATCGTGTTCGGCTTCCGCGTACCCTTCAGCACGCCGAGAAAAACGGTGGAGACGATCGTCCAGAAGACGGCGGGATTTCTCAAGGAAGAGGAGCAGGTGCGCTTCGACCGCGGGCACCTGAAAGCCTTCGGCGACTACGGCTACGAATTCGAGTTCGTCTACTACGTGCTGTCGTCCGACTACACGCTCTACATGGACATCCAGCAGCGCGTGAACCTGAAGATCACCCGCATGCTGGAAGACGAAGGTGCCACGCTGGCCGTTCCCACCAACCGCCTGCTTCCACCGGAGACCAGCGGCGCCAAACCCGCGGCGCTCGACCCCAAGCCCGGCACGGACAACGCGGGCGATGCCGCCGTCACCGCCGCGCTGCTCGGGCCCCGCTGACGATCAACTGCGGCCGCCGCTCCGGCAACGCCGCGTCTCCCGCGCGCTCAGCGCGCCAGCATCGTCGTCAGCACCGAGGCCATGCCGTTGCGCGTCTCGCTGGCGACCGGGAGGTACTCACGCTCGGGCGCGATCCAGTACTTGCCGACCTTGTCCGGGTTGTCGATGCGTTCCATGAGCCAGGTGTTGAAGCGTCCGGCGGGAGTGTCGATTGTCTGTCGCCCGACCCGCTTGAGCCGATAGTGCGTGAGGTTCTTCCGGTCGACGAGCGTGAAGTTCGCGTCGGGCGGATCGGCATCCGCCGCGTGCGCCCGCAGCCACAGCCGGACGGCCTGCTGCAGGGTGAAGCTGTCGACCGCATTGTCGGGGATGTGCCGAACGTGGCCTTCGTTGTCCGTCACGGTGTGGTTGCGCCAGTTGAAGGTGAGCGAATAGTCGCGGTCCGGGTGGCCCGGCAGCTCGTAGCGGTAGCTGCGCGTGTGGATGCTCCCGTCGACCACGCAGAAGACGCTGACCTGGCGCGGCGCGCCGTAGACCTTGTCGGCGATGAGGTTCGGCTGGGTGGTCGCGCGGCCGACGTAGCAGCCCGACTCGCCGGCCTGCGGCTCGATCTGGATGCGCAGGTCGCCGACGGAGATGCCGTTCCATTTCACGGTGTAGTGGTCATCCACGCTGGCGATGCCCGACGACTGGGCGGTATCTGCCCGCGCCGCCTGGCCGATGGCCGCGCGCGCCGCCATCGCGAGGATCGCGCAGACCCCCATCGTGATCGCCACCCGCCACAGCCCGTGATTCCATGCCGCCTTCACCGAAACGCCACCTCCACATCTTCCAGGGTCAGGGGCTCGACCAGCTCCCGCCCCGCGAACTTTACGCGCCCGTCCTCGAGCCGCAGGTCGCCGCGCGCCATCCAGGCAACGGCCTGCGGATAGATCTTCAGCTCCACCTGCTCCAGCACCCGCATCGCCAACGATGCCTCGTCGTCCGCCCGCGCCACGCAAACGGTGCCGCAGACGACGCGCGGTCCGCCGTCCAGAGCCGCCGTCACGAAGTGCACCGTGGCGCCGTGCAGGCGGTCCCCAGCGGCCAGCGCACGCCGGTGCGTGTGCAGCCCGGGATACTTCGGCAACAGCGACGGATGAATGTTCAGCATGCGTCCCGCAAAACGCGCGACCAGCTCAGGCCCGAGGACGCGCATGAAGCCCGCGAGCGCCACGATGTCGGGCCGCACGGCGTCGAGCGCCTCGCCGAGCGCCGCGTCGAACGCGGCACGGCCGGGGAATTCCCTGCGGGGCACCGCTACGGTTGGCACCCCGACCCGGCCTGCGCGATCCAGCGCCGGCGCGTCCGCGACATCCGACAGCACCAGCACCGGATCTGCCGCGATGCGGCCGTCCGCGCAGGCGGCGCACAGCGCCTGCATGTTCCTCCCTCGACCTGAAACCAGCACCGCCAGCCGCGCACGCCTCACTCGACGTATTCCACGACCGCGTTGCCCTCACCTTCGCCGACGGCGCCGAGCCGCCAGGCGCGGACGCCTTGCCGCTGGAGGACCTCGACCGCCGCGTCCGCACGCCGCCCAGGCACCACGACCGCGAATCCCACGCCGAGGTTGAAGACGCGCCGCATCTCGTCCTCCTCGACGCCGCCGGCCTCCTGCAGCCAGCGGAATACCGCCGGGCGCGGCCAGCTCGCCATCTCCACGCGTGCCGTGCACCCGTCCGGGAAGACTCGCGTCAGGTTGTCGGTGATGCCGCCGCCGGTGATGTGCGCCATGCCGCGCACCGGCACGCCCGCCGCGAGGAGCGCGCGTATCGGCTTGACGTAGATGACGGTCGGCCGCATGAGCGCCGCGCCCAGCGTCGTGCGACCGAATTTGTCGGCGAGCCTTGCGCCACTGTCGGCCACGATGCGGCGGACCAGCGAGAAGCCGTTTGAGTGCACGCCGGAGGAGGGCAGCGCGATGAGCGCGTCGCCCGGCCGGATGCGGCGCCCGTCGACGATACGCGAACGCTCCACCACGCCGACGCAGAAGCCTGCGAGGTCGAAATCCCCGGTGCCGTACAAACCCGGCATCTCCGCCGTCTCGCCGCCCACCAGCGCGCAGCCTGCCTGTCGGCAGCCTCGCGCGATGCCCTTGATGACTTCAGCGGCCACCCTGGTCTCCAGCCGGCCGGTGGCGAAATAGTCGAGGAAGAACAGCGGCTCCGCGCCGGAGACGAGGACATCGTTGACGCACATCGCGACGAGGTCGATGCCGAGGCCGTCGATGTGGCCGGTCTCGATGCCGAGCTTGAGCTTGGTGCCGACGCCATCGGTGCCCGACACGAGCACCGGCTGCCGGTAGCCACGCGGAATGTCCACGAAGGCCGCGAAGCCGCCCACGCCGCTGCGCACCTCGCGGCGCTGCGTGGAGCGCACGATGCGACGGATGTCCTCGACGAGCGCCTCACCGGCGTCGATGTCCACGCCCGCGTCGCGGTAGCGCAGACCGCGCTTCGCCGCGTCCCCTTTTCCGCTCCTGGAAGCGCCCATCCGCCGTGCCCATCCGTCCGCATGGAAGCCGTGCATTCTACGGAGCGCCACCGGATAATTCCGCGATGCCCGCACCCCCTGCAGAGAAGCCCGCGGTGATCACGACGCGGCGGCCGACGGCCACGCAGCTGCTGCGCGAGAACTGGGGCTGGGCCGCGGCGGCCGTCCTCATGCTGGTCGTCCTCTATTTCCTCGGGCCGATCCTGATGCCCTTCGTCATCGGCGCCGCTCTGGCCTATCTCGGCAATCCGCTCGTCGACCGCCTCGAGCGGCTGCACCTGACGCGCACCGTCGGCGTGATCATCGTCTTCGTCGTGGTCGCCGCCATCATCGCCGGCATCATGTTCCTGCTGGCGCCGATGATCGCCGCCCAGATCGCCACCTTCATCGACAGCCTCCCGCAGTGGCTCAGCTGGATCCAGGACAGCGTGCTGCCGGTGCTCGGCCTGCACCTGCCGCCGGGCATCCAGCTCAACACCCATGCCATCACGCGGCTGATCGAGAACAACCTCAGCGGCGCCGGCGGCGTGGCGCGCGAGATCATGAGCCGGCTCGGGCACTCCACGCCGACGCTGCTGGCCCTGATCATCAACGTGCTGCTCATCCCGATCGTGGCCTTCTACCTGCTGCGCGACTGGGACGGCCTGGTGACGCGCCTCGACGTCCTGATCCCACGCAACGTCCACGCCCGGGTGGTCAGCGTCGCGCACGAGACAGATGCCGTGCTGAGCGCGCTGATCCGCGGCCAGCTGCTGGTCATGATCTCGCTGGCCGTCATCTACAGCGCCGGGCTGTCCATCGCCGGTCTGCACGTCGCGCTGCTCATCGGCGTCGGCGCCGGGCTCGTCAGCTTCATTCCCTACCTCGGATTCTTCTGCGGCATCATCGCCGCCGCCATCGCCATCTTCGTGCAGACGCACGAAATCATCTCCCTGCTCTGGGTGGGCATCGTGTTCGGCGTCGGCGAGTTCATGGAGACCGGCGTGCTGACGCCCAAGCTCGTCGGCGACCGCATCGGGCTGCATCCGGTGGCGGTAATCTTCGCGGTCCTCGCCGGCGGCCAGCTTTTCGGTTTCGTCGGCGTGCTGCTGGCGCTGCCGGTCGCCGCGGTGCTTGCCGTCCTCGCGCGCCACGCCAGGGAATCGTGGATCAGCAGCCCGCTCTACCACGGCCAGAGCCGCAAAGGACCGTGAGCGAAGACACAAGGCAGCTGCCCCTCGATGTGCGCTGGCGACGCGCGCCGACCTTCACCGACTTCGTGACCGAGGGCAATTTCGAGGCGGTGGCCGCCGTCGTCGGCTCCGCCACCGCGCGCGCGGCGCCGGTCTTCCTGCACGGCGCAAGCGGCAGCGGCAAGACGCACCTGCTGCAGGCTGCCACGCGCCTGGCGCACGATCGCGGGCGCCGCGCCGTCTACCTGCCGCCGGGGATCGCCGCCGAGGCGCTGGACGGCTACGCGGCCTTCGACGTCGTGGCCGTCGACGATTGCCTAGCCGTCCCCGACTCACGCCACCTCGCGGTTCCCCTGGTGCGGCTCATGGACGCGCTGGCGACCGGCGGAGGGAACCTGCTCATGGCGTCGCGCACCGACCTGGCGGCGCTCGCCGGCAGCATTCCCGCCGACCTCCACACGCGCCTGGCCCGCTGCAGCGTCTACGCGCTGCAGCCGTTGTCGGACGCGGCGTTGCGCGAAGCCCTGCAGCGGCAGGCGCGGCTACGGGGCCTGAGCCTCGGCGACGATACGGGTGACTACCTCATCCGCCGCCTGCCGCGCGACATGCACACCCTGATGGCGGCGCTGGATCGCCTCGACCAGGCTTCGCTCAGCGCCCAGCACCGGCTGACGATCCCTTTCGTCCAGCGCGTGCTGTCGAATTGGCACGGCGCTCGCGCGCCGACCAGCGCACGAACAGGAGCAGGCTGAAGAACGCGAGCAGCACGACGCCGGTCAGGGCCAGCCCCGGAACGTAACGCGCGGGCAGCGTATAGGCCTCGGACAGCAGGCCCGCAAAGTAGATCACCATCAGGTACGCGCACCACACCGCAGGTCGCGGGCGCCGGCGCAGCAGGCCGGGCAGCGTCAGCAGCAGCGGCGCCGACAACAGCGCGCCGGCGATCCAGCCGGCCCACCACACGAGCCCCGCCACCAGCCCGGCCTGCAGCACCAGCGCTGCCAGCCACGCGGCGCGCGACGGCGACCTCAGCATCGACAGCATCCGCGCCGATGAATCATCCGTTTCCCGCAAGGCGCAGCGCAGCCCGCGCCAGGCGGGCGCCCAGCGCACAGGCAAGCACCCGTTCGTCGTCATCGACGGGCCGCGCCTCGGTCCCGGCCAGATGTGCGGCACCGTAGGGCGAGCCGCCGGTGCGGGTGGTGCTGAGCCGCGCTTCCGTATACGGCAGCCCGACCAGCAGCATGCCGTGGTGGAGCAAGGGCACCATCATCGTCAGCAGCGTGCTTTCCTGACCGCCGTGGGCGCTGGTACTGGACGTGAACACGGACGCTGGCTTTCCGGCCAGACGCCCGGAAAGCCACAGATCCGCCGTGCCGTCGAGAAAGTGCTTCATCGCGGCCGCCATGTTGCCGAAGCGCGTCGGGCTGCCCAGAGCCAGTCCGGCGCATTCGCACAGGTCCTGATGGGTAGCGTAGGGCGGCCCTTCCGCCGGCACCGCGGGCAGCGGCGCTTCGGTCGCCGAGCGCACCGGCGGCACGGTCCGCAGCCGGGCCTGGGCCCCCGCGACGCCGTCGACGCCGCGAGATACGGCGCGCGCGAGCTGCTCGGTCGCGCCGTGGCGGGAGTAGTAGACGACGAGGATTTCGAGCACGCGCGCAGCCTCCCGCAGCCGAAGGCCGGCATTGTAGGGGACGGTCCGCCCGCCGTAGTCAGCGCCACACGTGCGGTCAGCGCTTCACGCGGTGCCCTTCGCGCCATCGGCGGCATCGCCATAGCGCACCGAGCGGATCTCCAGCTCATGGACGCCTCCGGGCAGCTCGACCTCCACCGCTTCGCCGGCCGCGTGCCGCAGCAGCGCGCGCGCCAGCGGCGAGTCGATGCTGATCCAGCCGCTCCCCGCATCCGTCTCGTCTGGCCCCACGATCCGGTAGCGATGCACCGTCTCTGCGTCGTCGACGAGCTCCACCCATGCGCCGAAGAACACGCGCTGCGGATCATCCGGGGCGCCGTCGACGACCTTGAGCCGCGGGATCCGACGCTGGAGATAGCCCACGCGGCGGTCGATCTCGCGCAGCTCCTTCTTGCGGTAGATGTATTCGGCGTTCTCGGAGCGGTCGCCCTCAGCCGCCGCCGCCGCGAGCGCCTTGACGACCGCTGGCCGGCGCTCGTGCCACAGGTGGTCGTACTCCGCGCGCAGCCGGGCAAAACCTTGCGCCGTGATGCACGGCGTGCTGACCGGCGCCGGCGGACGATAGCGGCCCATGCGCGGTCCCGCTACGGATTCGTGACGCCCATTCCGGCGTGCTCGAAGGCCAGCGTCGGCAGATCGACGATGCTCGCGCCACCGTCGGCCATGACCACCGCGCCGGTCATGAGCGAGGACTCCTCCGAGCCGAGGAAGCGCACGATGGCGGCGATCTCCTCGGGACGGCCCACGCGGCCGAGCGGCACGTTTTCGGTCATGACGCGGTACGCCTGGTCGCGATCGCGTACTTCGGGCGCACGGCGCATGTACTCGTCCATCTCCTCGTCCGCCATCGGCGTGCGGACCCATCCGGGGCACACCGCGTTCACGCGCACGCCCTTCTTGCCGTAGTCGCGGGCCGCCGAGCGTGTCAGGCCGATCAGGGCGTGCTTGCCGACGGTATAGCCAGCCACGCCCGGACCCGCCATCACGCCGGCGAGCGAGGACACGATGACCGCCTGGCCGCGCGACTCGATGAGATGCGGCAACGCGGCGCGCAGCAGCACGAAGGCGGTCGTCACGTTTGCCGCGAAGCTCGACGCCCAGTCGGCGTCGTCGGTCTCCCCCACCGGCGAGAAACCATGGCCGCCGGCGTTGGCGACAGCGACATCCAGCCCGCCGAAGCTCTCCACCACTTTGCGCAGGGCAGCCTCGACGGCGGCGCGATCCGTTGCATCTGCGGCGATGGCGAGGCCGCCGGTTGCCGCTGCAACGACGTCCAGCGGCGCACGGCGCCGCCCCATGATCGCCACGTGCGCGCCCTCCGCCGCGTAGCGCCGGGCGATGGCCGCGCCGATGCCGGTCCCGCCCCCGGTGATGACCACGCTTCTGCCCGCTACCGACGATCCCACGTAGCCCATCTCACTCCTCCGCGCCGCTCAGGCGCCCATGGCTGCATCCGGATATATTCAACCGTCCGGTGCCTCCGTCGCGTCGCATCGAGGCGTCGTCTCGCTCGATCGCGCCGGCCTCAACGCCGCTCCGATTCACGCTCCGAGTCCTGCACCGCCGCCAGCGCACGCCGCAGCCCGTGCAGCTGATCGACCAGATGCAGGATCACGTCGACGCCGGCGTCGTTGACGCCCATCTCCTCGCGGAGATCCCGGATCAACTGCACGCGCGCCGCGTCGATCTCGGCGAACGCGGGGCCCGCCGCGGTGTCTTCCGGCACAATCCAGTGCTGCTCCAGCCAGACCTCGAGCGTATGCACTTCCAGATTGCAGCGTGCGACGAACTGGCGTTTGTCCATGCTCATGCGTGCCTGCCCTCTCGCGGATTGAACGCCTTGCCACCGCTCCAGCCCGCCACGAACTTCTCGAGCTCGGGGTCCGGCGCGCTGGGCAGCACTACCTTCAGGGTCACCAGCTCGTCGCCCCGACCGCCGCCGCGCACGGGCGCACCCTTGCCCTTGAGGCGCAGCGTGGTGCCGGTGTTCGAGCCCTTCGGGATCGACAGCTCCACCTCGCCGGTCGGCGTCGGCACCCGCGCCCGACCGCCCTGCACCGCCTCGACGAGCGAGATGGCCAGCTCCAGACGGACGTCGTCGCCGTCCCGTGTGAAACGCTCATCCGGCAAGACCTCGATGCGGATCAACGCATCGCCGGGCGCGCCCGTGCCGTGGCCAGGCTGGCCCTTGCCCTTGAGGCGGATCGCCTGGCCATCCACCAAGCCGGGCGGGATCTTCACGTCCAGCGTACTGCCGTCCGCCAGCGTCAGGCGCTGCGTGCCACCGGTAATCGAGAGCACGAAGTCGATGGAGAGCCGGTAGCTGACGTCCGCGCCGCGGCGGTTCGCGTGCGCGTGCTGCGCGCGCCGCAGCCACTCGGCGAACTCGCCGTCTTCGGCCGTGAAGTCGGAAAAACTGGACGCGTCCGCGTAGCGGCCGTCCGGCTCCGACGCCGCATAGTCGCGGTAGTAGCGGCGCTGCGCCTGCTCCGCGCCGCTTGCGTCGATCTCACCGGCGTCGAAGCGCCTGCGCTGCTCGGGGTCGTTGAGCAGGTGATACGCGCTGGCGACTTCCTTGAACTTCTCCTCGGCCCCCTTGTCGCCCGGGTTCAGGTCCGGATGCAGCTTGCGGGCGAGCTTGCGATAGGCGCTGCGGATCTCCGCCGCGGACGCGGTGCGCGCAACGCCAAGCACTTCGTAGGGAGTTGGCACGATGGAACCCGATCGACGAAAGCGGCTCCATTAAACCCGGAATGGGGCTGCGATGTCAGCGCCGCGTCCGTTCCGGGGCCCCATCACCACCGGCAGCTTCGCGTCAACGCCGAATGGACGGCGTGCATCCTGCCTGCGCATCACGCGCGGCGGAGGTGGCGGAGCCACGGGCCAAGCAGTGCCGCCGGCGGCGGCAGGCGATAGAGCGACAGATAGGCCAGCGTGCCGCTCACCGCGCCGGCCAGGTAGCTCAAGTCGCCGAAGCGCGCCAGCGGCTTCGCCAGCGGCCCGGACCACAGCGGCGACTGCCAGAACAGCGACGACACGAGGCAACCCACGAGCCACGCCACGAAGCCCCATTCCACCCGGCGCCGCCGATCATAGAGCTCCGCCATCACGCCATCGCGCTGCGCCGGCCGCATGCGCAGGTACCAGTCGAGCAGCACGATCAGGCTGAAGGGCATCAGCAGATAGGCGAGCAGATCGAGGAAATCCGTGAAGCTGCCGTAGGGATCGGTCTGCATCAGCAGCGCGAGCACGAGCGCTGCGACCGCCGAGCACACCACCGCGGTGCTGCGCCGCATGCGGATACCCAGCGTCGGAATCGACAGCGCCGAGCCGTAGAGCACGATGGCGGCGACCGGGAAGGTGCCGATGATGACCGCGATCATCGCCACCGGAGCCCAGCCGCCCGTCAGGTGCGCCAGCGCCGGAATGGCGCCGAGGCCCCCCGCCGACGTCGACACCAGCACCCCGACGATCTCGAGCCAGGCCAGCGCCACGAAGTTGCCGAGGAAGGTGTAGAGCGCGACGCGGGCGTGGCTCGTATCCGCCGGCAGATAGCGGGAGAAGTCCGACGCCAGCGGCGCCCACGTGAGCACGTAGGCGAAGGCAAAGCCGGCAAAGGTCACCCAGCCAGCGAACTGCCCAAGGTACATCGGCGCGTGCGGATTGACGCCGAGCGCAAGGTTCCCGCCGCGCAGCGCGACGATCGTGATGATCGCGAACAGCGCGCCGAGCACGACCGTCATGATCGCGTTGATGCGATGGATGAGGTTGTGACCCCAGATCGCGAGGCCCGCCTGCACACAGAAAATGCCCACCGCGCCGATCCAGAACGGGACGGGCACCAGCGTGCGCAGGGCGATGACGGCGAACACCGTGTCGACTGCCGCCCAGCCGACCGACGACAGCGTCGTCAGCAGGAACACGGGCAGGAAATTGCCGTAGTAACCGGTCGGGCCACGACCCTGGATCTGCTGGGTGACGCCGAGCTTGGTACCGATACCGGCTGACAGACCGACGATCAACGAACCACAGAAGGTTCCGACCACGACTGCGCTGATGCCTTCCCACACCGACAGGCCGAAGGAGGCGGCGAAGAAGCCGGTGACCAGCACCGCCAGCACCATGTTCGCGGCGAACCACAGCGTGAACTGGTGAGCCACGCTGCCGTGGCGCTCGGGCGTGGGGATGGGCTCCGCGCCGAAGGGCTCAACGCGCAGGCTGCTGCCGTAGCGCGGGGCCGCCGCGGTCAGCGCCTCGCCGGCTTCGGCCACGGCATCGGACATCGTGGATCCGCTCGTCATCGCAAATACTCGTATTGAGCATTAAGCGGCGATCCTAGGAGCCGGCATAGCCGCCGTCAAGCGCGCACCAGCGGGAGCTTCGTGCCGATGACCGCGCGCTCCGCGAGCACAGCGCGCCGGAAGCGGAACAGCTGCGCAGGCCGGCCGCGGTGAGGCGCCGCGGTCTGGCCGGTCGGCTCCACCAGCTTCTGTTGCTCGATGAGTCTTCGGAAGTTCTGCTTGTGCAGAGGACGGCCGGCGATCGCCTCCACTGCGCGCTGCAGCTGCAGCAGCGTAAAGCAATCCGCCATCAGCTCGAACACGACCGGCCGATACTTGATCTTGGAGCGCAGCCGGGCCATCGCGGTGGCGAGGATGCGTCGATGGTCGAGCGTCATCGGCTGGCCTTGCCACGAAGCGGCATCTTCCGGGGACGGTGAGGGAGGATGCCCGTCCGCGACGCGCCTCGACGCCTCGTCGACGAGTCCGGCTTCGTAGAGCAGCTCGTAGCGCTGCAGGACGAGCTCCTCGTTCCACGGGTGCGCCGTCGATCCGAAGCTGATCCGGACCCGCTGGCGGCGACGGCGGCGCGTGACGGGATCCGCAGCGGCCGCGATCCAGCCCTGCAGCGCATGCGTCACCGCGGCCAGCGTCTCTGCTGCGCGATCCCTCCGGCGATCCTCCCATGGGAAGTAGCGATAGCAATCGCACCACTGTGCGCCGCGCATGTCCCCACCGTGCCTTTCGCGCGCCAGCCCCAGATAGCTGATGGAGATGACGCGCCTCGCCTCGCCCGCCACCTCACGGTCGCCGTCGGCGAAGGTGTAGAGCTGCTCGACGTAGCCGAGCGGCTGGTGCGTCTGCCGCTCCACCCACGCGCGCACGCCGAGCTGCAGCGAGCGGTGCGCGGTCTCGAAAGGCCCGGCCGGGAGCGTTGCCCCGCCGCCCACGGTAAGCACCCGGGGTTGACCGTCGGTGACCGCCACGACGACCGCGATCAGCTCCACGGCTTCGCGTGCGCCCGGTGCGCTGCATGCGCTGTTGCCTGCCTTCACTTCCTGACTCGCTCGCTCGAACCACGCCGGGCCGGCAGATCGTTCCACGGGGAGTGGGCGCGACGAGCGCCCGGCAACGTCGGTCCCAATTCAGAACTCTCCCTACCGCGGCAGTGGCATGTCGTCCGGCACGAAGAAATCGATTGCCAGATCGCGGTCGGGCGTCCCCGGTACGGTCGCGTAGCTGGAGAAGTCCGTCACGCCGGCCATGTCGTGCAGGATGATGTCGTCGATGCAGAACATGCCGGTGAAGCCGCGCGCCGGCTGGCGCAGGATCACCGCCGCCGCATCGGCCACGATCTCGGGCCGACGCGTGCGGCGTCGCATCGCGTCGCCGCCGAGCAGGTTCATGGCCGCGGTCGCGATCGCAGTGCGCGGCCACAGCGAATTGGCGGCGATGCCGTCGCCGCGCAGCTCCCGCGCCCACGCCAGCGTGCACAGGCTCATGCCGTACTTCGCCATCGAATAGGCGAGGTGCGGCGCGAACCACCTCGCGCGCATGTCCAGCGGCGGCGACAGCGTCAGGATGTGCGGGTTGCGGCCCGCCTGCGCGCTGCGCTGAAGATGCGGGATGCAGTATCTGGTCGTCATGAAGGTGCCGCGCGCATTGATCTCGTTCATGAGGTCGTAGCGCTTCATCTCCGTGTCGACGGTCCCGGTAAGGCTGATCGCGCTCGCGTTGTTGACGACGATGTCGATGCCGCCGAAGGTCTCCACCGCCTTGTCGACCGCGAACTTCACCTGCTCCTCGAAGCGGATGTCGCAGATCACCGGCAGCGCGCCGCCGCCGGCCTTGCGGATCGCCTCCGCGGCCGTGTAGATCGTCCCCGGCAGCTTGGGATGCGGTTCGGCGGTCTTCGCCGCGATGGCGACGTTAGCACCGTCGCGCGCCGCACGCAGGGCGATGGCAAGGCCGATGCCACGGCTGCCACCGGTCATGAACAGGGTCTTTCCTTGCAGGCTCACGCGCGCATCCCCTCTTCACAGCTGCGGCCAGTGTAGCCAAACGCGGACCTGCGCCACGGCCTGCGGCGCGCGCCGTTTTGACCCGCTTCCGGCACTGCGCGACAGTGGCCGCATGGACGACGCCACCGCTGTGCAGACCGACGCACCCGGCTGGGCGCGCGGCTGGCGTTTCGACAACCGTTTCGCCCACCTCGGCGCGCGCTACGGCTCGGCCACGATGCCGACGCCGCTGGCGGATCCCGAGCTGGTGGCCTTCAATCCCGACGCCGCAAGCCTGCTCGATCTCCGCGCGGCGGCCGCAACCGATCCGGAATTCCTCGCGGTGATGGCCGGCAACCGCCTGCTGCCGGGCATGGAGCCGTATGCGGCCATCTACGCCGGGCATCAGTTCGGCACCTATGTGCCGCGCCTCGGCGACGGCCGCGCCCTGCTGCTCGGCGCCGTCCGCAACCAAGCCGGCGGGCTCTGGGAGCTGCAGCTCAAGGGCTGCGGCCGCACGCCCTACTCGCGCTTCGCCGACGGGCGCGCCGTGCTGCGCTCGACGATCCGCGAATATCTCGCCAGCGAAGCCATGCACGGCCTCGGCATCCCCACCACGCGCGCGCTGGCCGTCGTCGCTTCCAGCGAACGCGTGCAGCGCGAGCGGCCGGAGCGCGCCGCGGTGCTCTGCCGCCTTGCACCCGACTACGTCCGCTTCGGCAGCTTCGAGTACTTCTACCGCAGCGGCCAGGCCGACGCGCTCGCGCCGCTCGCCGACCACGTGATCGCGCTGCACCACCCAGAGCTTGAGGGTGCACCCGACCGATACCGCGCGTGGCTCGTCGACGTCGTCCGCCGCACGGCGCGGCTCATGGCCGCGTGGCAGAGCGTCGGCTTCATCCACGGCGTCATGAACACCGACAACTTCTCGATCCTCGGGCTGACGCTCGACTACGGTCCCTGGGCCTTCTTCGACGCCTTCATTCCCGCGCACGTGTTCAACCACACGGACGACGCGGGGCGCTACACGTGGGCGCGCCAGCCGCAGGTCGGATTCTGGAACGTCGCGCGGCTGCTGGAGGCCTGCCTGCCGTTGCTGGCCCCCGAAACGCAGGCCGCGGTCGAGGCCGCCAACGCCATCCTCGACGAATACCCGACCGCGTTCCACGCCGCGCTCCAGCAGCGCTGGGCCGACAAGCTGGGTCTCCTGCACCTGCAGCCCGGTGACGAGGATCTGATCCACCGCTGGCTGCAGCTGATGGCCGACAGCCGCGCGGATTTCAGCCTTTCCTTCCGGGCGCTTGCGCAGGTGACAGGGATCGAGGCGCCGGTGCCGGCGCTGCGTGAGCGCTTCACCGCGGAAGGCGCCTCCGCTGCACTCGAGCACTGGCTGGCGGACTACCGCGCGCGCCTCGCCGCGCAGGACGAGGACGACGGCCGGCGCCGCGCGCGCATGGAGCGCCACAACCCGCGCTTCGTGCTGCGCACGCATCTTGCGCAACACGCCGTGGAGCGCGCGCAGGCCGGCGACTTCGGCGAGATCGAGCGGCTGCGGAAAGTGCTCACGCGGCCCTTTGATGAACAGCCGGAAAACGCGGACGACGCGAAGCCGCCCGCCGCGGCCGAAGCCCTGACGGTCCTCAGCTGCTCATCGTGAAGCGCGCGTGGGTGGCGAGCTCAACGGCCGTGCCAGTGGCCGCCGCCGTGCCAACCGCCGTACCCACCGCGCCAGTGACCGTAGCCACCGCGCCAGCCATGGCGCCAGCCGCCGTGCCACCCTCCGCCCCAGCCGTAGCCGAGGCCGATGCCGACGGACAGACCCGGAGCCCATCCGCCGTAGTAGTACGGCGCGCCGTACCACCCGCCGGCATAGGGATAGCCGTACCAGCCGGAGGTATAGGCGGGAGCCGCCGGATAGACGGTCGTCACCGGCACGCCGTACTGCACGGCGGCCGGCGTCTGCGTCACGACGGGCTGCGGCTCGACCGCCGTCGAAAGGTTGTCCGGGCCGCTGCACGCCACGGCGATGCCTTCAGATGAGCGCACGCTGTCGCCCACCCGCACGACGATCGTGCGCGTGGAGGCCGGCCCGTTCGCGGGCCACGCCAACAGCTCCACCGTATTGCGGCCCGCCACCAGGCCACCGTTGAGCGTCACGCGCGGCCACGCGTTCCGCACCTGGCTCGCCTGGGCGGGGACGCCGTTGACGAGCACCTCGACCCGACGCGGATGAAAGCCCAGCGCGCGCCCATCGAAATGCAGCTGCGTCGAGGAAGCAACCAACGGACAGCTCGCCCCGGCGTTCGGGCTCGACATGTCCACGCTGATCGCATGCACGCCCTGCCCCGCGGCCACTGACGCCATTACGCAGCCGAGCAGCACCGCGCACGCAGCAGTCGTGATCTTCATCCCGTTCATGTGCAGTCACTCCAACGGCGAGGCCCCGGCGTACTTCCCTGCAGCATTGGACTGCCGGCGCCCAACGCGGTTCCTGTTCTTGCTTCGCTGCGACGCGGGGGCGACCCGACCGGCACGCCCGACACGCGGCTCCGTGACACGCTCACGGCACGGCCCCGACGCCGCAGGCGAGATTGGCCGGAATGGCGATGTCCATCATCTTCGGGTTCGGCAGCCTGAGCGAGGCCATGATGTCCACGTATTCCGCGCGCGTCCGACCGGCAAGCCGGGGATTGTGGCGCCTCTCCTCACCGATGGAGGACACCGTCCAACCCTTGTAGTCGTGGGCCGGATACACCAGCGTGGCGTCCGGCAGCGTGAACAGGCGGCCGGTAATCGAATCCCACGACTGGCCCGCGTCCCCGTTCTGAAAATCGGTGCGGCCAGTGCCGCGGATCAGCAGCACGTCTCCGGTAAACGCCGCCGACGGCGCCGCTGGATCCAGTACGAGGCTGATGGAGTCGTCGGTATGCCCCGGCGTATGCCACGCCTGTAGACGGATGCCATCCACGTCGATGGACTGGCCGTCCCGCAGCCGCTCGGACACGCAGTCGGCGTGCGTCTGCTCCGCCATCATGGTGATGCAGCCAGTGCGCTGCCGCAGCACGCCGAGTCCGGTGATGTGGTCCGCGTGGGTGTGCGTGTCGAAGGCTCGCACGAGCCGCAGGTCGAGCTGCTCGATGGCCATGAGGTAGGCGTCCACCTGCTCGCGCACCGGATCGATGATCACCGCCTCGCGCCCCGGCCCGCTGGCCAGCAGATAGGTGTAGGTGCTGGAGCCGAGATCGAAAAATTGCCGGAAAAGCATGGCCGGTCCTCCGCGCGCTGCCGCAATGTCAACCGACCGCACGCTAACACGCCGAGGCCGACGCTCGCAGTCCGCCGCTGCCGCACGTTGCGCTTATGATGATCTGCTCCCTGTTGCGGCCAACATCCACCTTCTCGACGACACCGAACCATGACCGAAGCCATCGACGTCCCGGGCCTGATCAACCTCAAGCATCCCGAACCGCACTGCGTATGCGGCGGCCAGCCCACGCCCGAGCAGCTCGCCGGCGCCGCCCGCACCGGCGTGAAGTGCGTCATCAGCCTGCGCCCACCCACCGAGAACATCGGCTACGACGAGGGCGCGCAGGCGAAGCAGCTCGGGCTCGATTACCACGTGGTGCCTATCGCCGGCGCACAGGATCTGAACAAGGAAAGCGTCGCCGAACTCGACCGGATCATGAGCGCCAGCTCGGGCGGCATTCTCGTCCACTGCGCGAGCGGCAACCGCGTCGGCGCGCTGATGGCGCTGCGCGCGGCGTGGATCGGCGGTGAGTCGACCGAGGCGGCGCTGGAAACCGGACGTCGCTGGGGCCTCACGAAGCTCGAGCCTGTGGTCCGCCGGCTGTTGGCTTGATCCCTATCCGCTGAAAAAGGCGCGCCGCGGCGGATCCAACTCCTCGCGGCATGGGGCGCGCCCGGCGTGGCTTTCGGTGAAAGCGCTCGCCTGCGGGCTTCAAGGCAGCCGCATGGACTCCAGGCTTCGCTCAGACGCTCAGATACTTCGCCTGCAGGTCGCCGGCGGCGCGAAACGAGGCGGAATCACCGCTCCAGACTACTTTCCCCCGGTCGATGATGTAGTGCCGGTCACAGATGGCGAGAAGGGCCTCCAGGTTGGTGTCGATGATCAGCAGCGCCTGGTCGAGTTCGCGCAGGTGCCGGAGGCACTGCCAGATGGTGGAGCGGACCACGGGCGCAAGCCCTTCCGTCGCGCCGTCCAGGACCAGCAGCTTCGGATTCGTGAGCAATGCCCGTCCGATGGCTAGCATCTGCTGCTCGCCACCGGAAAGCTGGTTGCCCATGTGCCGGTGGCGCTCCCTGAGCCGCGGAAACAGTTCGTAGACACGCTCCAGCGTCCAGTACCCCTCACGCGCGGTCGCGATCAGGTTCTCCACGACCGACAGATTGGGAAAGATCTGTCGACCTTCCGGGACCAGGCCGATACCGGCGCGCGCCATGCGATGCGGCGCATGGCCGTCGACACGATCGCCGAGGAAATGGATCTCTCCGGCGTGCGGCGGCGTCAATCCCATGATCGACCGTACCGTCGTCGTCTTGCCGACACCGTTGCGGCCCATCAAGCTCACCGCCTCGTTCCGGGCGACGGTGAGATCGATGCCGAAGAGCACGCGGCTGCTGCCATAGGCGGTTTCCACTCCGCGCAGCTCCAGCATCATGCGTAGTGCTCCTCCAGGTAGGCCGCCTGCACTTGGCGGTTGCCGCGGATTTCCATGGGGCTTCCGTGCGTCAGCACCGCGCCGTTCACCAGCACCGTTACCTCGTCGGCCAGCCGGAACACCACGTTCATGTCGTGTTCGACCAGCAGGATGGCGTGATCGATCCGCAGCTGGTCCAGCAGATCGGCGATGGTCGCGACTTCCTTCGGGCCCATTCCCGCCATCGGTTCGTCGAGCAGCAGCACGATGGGTTCCGCACTCAGCGCCATCGCGATTTCGAGCTGGCGTTTCTGCCCGTGGGCAAGCTCGCTCGCCCGGCGATCGGCAAGCCTCTCGAGGCCGACTCGCGTCAACATCTGCCGTGCCGGATCCAGCAGGCGGTGATCGCGCGCCGCCGCGCGGATCAGGCTGAAATGATGCCTGGAGCGTGACTGCACGGCCGTACAGACATTCTCGAGTACCGTGAAATCGTTGAAGATCGCCGTAATCTGGAACGACCGGATGACGCCGGCCTTGGCCCGCCGCGGCATGGACAGGCGCGTGATGTCGCGCCCACGAAGGGTGATGCGACCCGCGTCGGGCGAAAGTTCGCCCGAAAGCTGCGCGAGCGCGGTGGTCTTCCCCGCACCGTTGGGGCCGATCAGCGCGTGAATCCGGCCCACTCGCAGCGCGAGCGAAAGATTGTCCGTGACCTTCAGGCCGCCGAAATACTTTTGCAGCTTGATCGCCTGCAGGACGGGGGCGCCGTCGCTTCGGTCCTTGTTCGCCACGGATTCGGCGCTCATGCCACCGTCGGCGCTCACGCGCGATCGCCCTTGCCAGACAGCGCGCCGTAGATCCCGCCGCGGAAGAACAACACCACGAGCACCAGGATCGGCCCGAGGATGATTTCCCAGTGCGGCGTTACCGCAACCAGCACCTGGTCGAGAAGGACGAGTGCGATCGCCCCGTATATGGGCCCGACCAGGCTCGAAAGCCCGCCCAGCAATACCATGACCAGGAATTCCGCCGACTGCTGCCAATGCATGATGGCGGGGCTGACGAATCCGCTCTGGTTGGCGATCAACGCACCGGCCAGGCCGGCAATCGCACCCGAGATCGTGAACGCCACCAATTTGTACGGGAAAGTCCGGAAGCCGAGCGCGCGCATGCGCCGTTCGTTCTGTCGACTTCCCTGCAGCACGCGCCCGAAGCGGGAGTTCACGAAGCGTCGCAGAAGCCACCACGTCGCCAGCAGCAGCACGAAACACACGTAGTAGAACGGCACGCCGCTGGACAAGACCTGGCTGCCCGCGATGGTGTTGGGCAGCGACAGCGTCAGTCCGTTGTCGCCACCGTAGGCGCTGAGCGAAATGAAGAAGAAATAGGCCATCTGGCCGAAGGCCAGCGTGATCATGATGAAGAACAAGCCTGTGGTACGCAGCGATATCACGCCGACCACCAACGCAAAGGCCGCGCTGACCGCCATGGCGAGCGGCCACGCGACAAACGCCTCGTTGGTGCCCATCCACCCGAGGATGAACGGGGCGCCTTGCTGGAACTGGGTGCTGAGAATGCCGACGGTGTAGGCACCGAGGCCGAAAAATGCGGCATGCCCAAAGCTCACGAGGCGGCCATAGCCCATGATGAAGTCCAGCGCCATCGCGGCGATGGCGTAGATCAGCGCCTGGTTGATCACGGTGACCAGATACGGATAGCGGATCGCCGACGCGAACGGCGGCACCAGCACCAGGAGCACCGGCAGCAGTGCCGCGCCAAGCCACGCCCTACGAATAGGAACGCGCACCGAAAATCCCTCGTGGTCGTATGGCCAGCACGATGATCATCACGATGTAGATGGACATGGATGCCATGGCGCCACCGACGTCATCGGCGGCCGATGTCCTCATCCATAGATGGAAGAAGGCCGGCAGATAAGCCTGTCCGAGCGTGTCCGTGATGCCGATGAGCAGGGCGCCCGCGATCGCGCCGCGGATCGAACCAATGCCGCCAACGATGATGACCACGAAGGTCAGGATAAGGACGCTCGAGCCCATGCCCGACTGCACCGCCACGAACGGCGCGGCCATGATCCCGGCAAGCCCGGCGAAGGCCGCGCCCAGACCGAACACCAGCGTGTACAGCACGACGATGTTGGTTCCCAGGGCATCGACCATCTCGCGATTCGACGCCCCGGCGCGGATCAGCATCCCGAGCCGCGAGCGCATCACCAGCAGGTACAGCAAAACTGCGGCGGCAACGCCCACGCCGACCACCACCAGCCGGAAGGATGGGTAGGGAATGCCGGGGATGACCTGGACGGACCCCGAAAGCCAGCCCGGAAGGCTTACCTGGAGCGGCTGTCGCCCCCAGATGATCCGCACCGCCTCGTTGAAGAACAGGATCAGGCCGAACGTCGCGAGGATCTGGTCCAGATGCTCACGCCGATACAATCGGCGCAGCACGATCACCTCCATCACCACGCCGGTCAGGCCGGCCGCCAGAATCGCGGCAACGACGCCGAGCAGATAGCTGCCGCTCACGCCAGCGACAGTGACTCCCACGTAGGCGCCGACCATGAACAGGCAGCCGTGCGTGAGGTTGATGAGGTTCATGATCCCCAGGACCAGCGTGAGCCCGGACGCCATCAACAGCAGCGTCACGCCGAGCTGAAGACCATTGAGAAGCTGTTCGAGGAAGAGCTGCATCACGCGTCAGCCGCGCCGGCAGGCGGATATCGCAGGCAGCCAAATACCGGGACCACGAAGAGACCGTCGCAACCAGTCGTCCACGGCTGCCGGCTCCGTTTGTCGCGTGGAAGCCGGCAGCCAATGACCTTTCCTACTTCATGTGGCACTCGCCCAAGTAGGCGTTGGAGCGATTTTTCATGATCTCCTCGACCACATGGTTGACCGGCTTGCCGTCCGGTCCCTCGACGACCTTGCGCAGGTAGAAGTTCTGGATCGGAAAATGATCCGACGCGAACTTGAAACTCCCGCGTACGGAGTGGAAGTTTGCCGCCATCAATGCCTTGCGAAACGCGGCAATGTTATGCACGTCGCCGTGCACCGCCTTGAGCGCGCTGCCGATCAAGCGCGCGTCATCGTATCCCTGGCTGGAATACAGCGTCGGCACTTCGTGGTACGCCTTCTCGTAACCGGCCACGAAACGCTCGTTGGCCGGGTTCTTGAAATCCACGCTCCACTGTGAGGCATTCATCGCCCCGAGCGCTGCCTTGCCCATGGCCACGATCTGCGTGTTGTCGAAGGAAAACGCCGGCCCGAACATCGGGATCTTGCCTATCAGACCCGCCTCGGCAAACTGTTTCACAAAGCTGATTCCCATCCCACCCGGGTAGAAGAAGAACACGGCATCCGGCTTCGCCGCTCGAATCGCGGCGATGGCTGCGGAATAATCGGTCTGCCCCAGGGGGGTGAAGTCTTCACCGACTACCTTCCCCTTGTAGAACCGCTTGAAACCGGTCAGCTGATCCTTTCCGGATTGATAGTTCGGCGCGAGCAGGTATGCGGTCTTGTAACCTTTGTCGGTGAGGTACTTGCCCATGGCCTCGGCTTGATTGTCATTCGACCAGGCTACGTTGAAGTAATTCTCGCTGCACATCCGTCCCGCCAATTCCGACGGCCCCGCGTTCGGGCTGATATAGACCATGTTGTGGTCGACGACCTCGGGCGCCGTGGCCATCGCCACGTTCGAAAAGATCGAGCCCGTCATCAGTTCGACGTGATCGGCCTCGATCATGCGCGTGACGATCTGCCGCGCCTTGCCTGGATTGAGCCCATCGTCCGCAACGACCAGGGTGACCGGTACGCCGCCGAGCTTTCCGCCATCCTCTGCCATCGCGAGCTTGAAGCCGTTGAGGGCGTCCTGGCCGAGGTACCCGGCACCGGTTGACAGGGTCGTCAAGAAGCCGATCTTCACCGGCTGTGCCGCAAACGCCGTCACGGACACTCCCAGCAACAGCCCGCTGGCGATTGCCGTTGCGGCAACGCGAAACATATTTCTCATTTCACGTCCTCCTCCGTCATGTCTGTCACCCGTTTCGTATCTCGCCGGGCGTGAACGGATGGAGTCGCGTTTGTTTCGAAAGTTCAGGGAAAGCGCGGTGCGCGAGGTGCTTTGGATGAACGGCACCGCGAGGGAAGCATCGGAAGGCCATGCCGGAACGGATGCCGCGGCGCTGGCAGCACGTGCGGACAAGGGCTAGCCTGTGCAACCCCAAGTTGGCCTGTAGCGGGCGCGAGGAACGCGAGTCATGCCGATCGTGGAATCCGATCCTTGGCGCATGCAGTACTTCGATGGAGTGCCATGCCCGGCCGGGGTCCGTGTTCCGACCGAGGACGGGCAGTCGTGGTCGTGGTACCCCAAGTACCAGTGGGTCTACAACAAGCTCCTGATCGCGAAGTCGCAGGGGCTCGCCTGCGCGCCGCACGGCGTCGATCCCCCCGGCTACCCTGTCTTCTCCAAGCCGATCTACAACATGCGCGGCATGGGCGCGGGGAGCCACGTGATTCGCACCGAGCAGGGCTACCGCCGACTGCAGCGGCCCGGCTACTTCTGGATGACGCTGCTCGAGGGTGAGCACATCTCGACCGACATCGCGGTGGTCGACGGTGAGCCGCACTGGTGGCGGCACTCGACCGGGCTGGAGCTGGGCGGCGGCGTGTTCGACTACTGGACCGTGCGCGCCGCGGGCAATCCGGAGGTCGAGAGCTACTGCGGTGAGTGGGTGCGCCGCAACCTTGCCGGCTACACGGGGATGGTCAACTGCGAAACGATCGGCGGGCGGATCATCGAGGTGCATCTGCGCTTCTCCGACCAGTTCCCCGATCTCTACGGCGGCGCGCCCTGGGTGCGGGCGGTGATCGGGCTGTACGCGGACGGACGCTGGTCCTTCGACGACCGCGACCGGCGCGACGGGTACTCCGTCGTGCTTTTCGGCGCGCACGGCATCCAGTACCGCTATCCGCCGGAAACGCTGGTCGATGAGGTTCGGCGCACGCCAGGCGTGACGTCGGTGCAGATCACGTTCCACGAGGACTGGCCGCCCGCGCGGCACGCCATGCCGCCCGGCGGCTTCCGCCTCGCGGTCATCAACGGCTGGGATCTGGACGTCGGCCGGCGGGCGCGCGAGAAGCTGGCGCTGAGCTTCTGGTCCGCGCAGCAGCTGCTCTCGCACCATCATCCGCGCAGGCCCGCAGGAACCGTAGCCGATGCGGCTCGATGACTCGTTCCGTGCCACCGTCGACGAAATAGAGAACGTCTTCATCCCGCTCGCGGACGGCTGCCGCATCGCGGCGCGGCTGTGGCTGCCGAAGGCCGCGGCGCGCGCGCCGGTTCCCGCGATCCTCGAGTTCATCCCCTACCGCAAGCGCGACGCCATGCGCAGCCGCGACGAGACGATCCATCGCTACGTCGCGGCGCGCGGCTATGCGGTGATCCGCGCCGACGTACGGGGCACGGGCGACAGCGACGGCGTTCTCATCGACGAATACACGCCGCGCGAGCAGCTCGACGCCTGCGAGATCATCGCGTGGATCGCCGCGCAGCCGTGGTGCAGCGGCGCGGTCGGCATGTTCGGGATCTCGTGGGGCGGCTTCAACGCGCTGCAGGTCGCCGCGCGGCAGCCACCGGCGCTGAAGGCGATCATGACGCTGTGTGCATCGGACGACCGCTACGCGGACGACGCCCACTACATGGGCGGCTGCCTGCTCAACGAGAACATGCAGTGGGGCTCGGTCCTGATGCTGGAAGCGGCGCTGCCGCCCGACCCGGAAATCGTGGGACCGCGCTGGCGCGACATGTGGCGCGAGCGCATAGCCGCGGTTTCGGCCTTCCCCGCGGAGTGGATGCGGCATCCGCGGCGGGACGCGTACTGGAAGCAGGGCTCGGTCTGCGAGCACTATGCGGCCGTCCGCTGCCCGGTCTACGCGATCGGCGGCTGGGCCGACGGCTACAGCAACGCGGTGCCGCGCCTCGTCGCAAACCTGGAGCGATGCAAAGGCCTCATCGGGCCGTGGCCGCACGCCTTCCCCTGCGACGCCACGCCCGGGCCGTCGATCGGCTTCCTTCAGGAAGCGGTGCGCTGGTGGGACCAGTGGCTCAAGGGCCACGACACGGGAATCATGGACGAGCCGCGCTACCGCGTGTGGATGCAGGAGCCGGTAGCGCCGCGGCCGCAGCCGCGCGCGTGGCCGGGACGTTGGGTGGCCGAGCCCGCGTGGCCCGGCGCCGATATCGAAATGCGCACGTGGTTCCTCGACGACAAGCGGCTGGCGCCCGCGGCGCCAGCGCCCGGCAGCACGTCAGTCTGCTCGCCGCAGACGGTCGGGCTGTGCGCCGGCGGCTGGTGCGGCTTCGGCGCAGCCGGCGACCTCCCGCGCGACCAGCGGCTCGACGACGGCGGGTCGCTGACCCTCGACAGTGCGCCGCTGGAACGGCGGCTGGAACTCCTCGGCGCGCCGGTTGTGGAACTCGAGGTGCGCGTCGATGAGCCCACCGCGATGCTGTGCGCGCGGCTGTGCGACGTTGCGCCGGACGGCACTTCGCTGCGGATCAGCTACGGGCTGCTGGATCTCGCCTGCCGCGAAGGCTTCGACGCAGCGCGCCCGATGCCCGTCGACGCGTGGGTGCCGATCCGGCTGCAGCTCAACGATCTCGCGTCGGCGCTCCCCGCCGGCCACCGCCTGCGGCTGGCGCTGTCCACCGGCTACTGGCCGGTCGCCTGGCCGTCACCGCGGCCGGTGACGCTGTCGATCCGCACCGGAGCAAGCCGGTTGACGCTGCCGGTGCGTACGCCGCGCGCCAGCGACGCCGCGCTCCGGCCGTTCGACCCCCCCGAAACGGCGCCCTGCGACGCGAAGAAATCCGCGGGTGGATTCCATCCGACGCGCAGCGTGACGCTCGACCTCGCGCATGACGAGCTGGTGGCGAGCCTCGACGCCGGCGGGGAGCTCGCCGACCTGCCGCTGAGGCACCTGCCCTCGATCGATCTGGACCTCGGCTCGGGCTACACGCGCCGCTACCGCATCAACGCCGGCGACCCGTCGGCGGCGCGCACCGAAATCCGGCAGTCGACCACCCTGCGGCGCGGCGAATGGCGGATCCGCGTCACCTGCACCACTGCCCTCAGCGCCTCGCCGCAGGCTTTCCATTTCACAGGCAGCATCGTGGCCTTCGAGGCCGACGCTGAATTCGCGACGCGGCGCTGGACGCTCGATATCCCGCGCAACGGCAACTGAGGGGCCGGCCCGCGCGCTCGCGCGGGGTCAACCGAGCCGCGCGATCGCGGCCTCGACCAGCGAACGCAGCAGCTGCGGATAGCTCATCCCCGCGGCGGCGGCCATCAACGCCAGCTTGCCGTCGTAACCCCAGGCCGGGTTCGGGTTCACTTCCAGCAGTCGGGGCGTGCCGTCGGCGCCGCAGCGAAAGTCGAAGCGGCCGTAGTCCTGCAACCCGAAGCGCGCGAACAGGCGGCGCGACGCATCGACGAGGCTCGCTTC
>DASVGQ010000119.1:0-4351 GCA_036379455.1 Nevskiaceae bacterium | reverse complement strand
CGCCAACGCCATGCTGGCAACGAAGATCAGCTTCATGAACGAGCTCGCCAACCTCGCCGAGGTGCTGGGTGCGGACATCGAACGGATCCGCGTCGGCATCGGCGCCGACCCGCGCATCGGCTACCACTTCATCTACCCGGGCTGCGGCTACGGCGGCTCCTGCTTTCCCAAGGACGTCCGGGCGTTGATCCACAGCGCCGCCGAGACCCGCTTCGACGCCGGCATCCTGCAGGCGGTGGCGCGCACGAACGAGCGACAGAAGCAGGTGCTCTTCAGCAAGCTCAAGGCGCATTTCGGCAGCCTGCGGGGACGGACCATCGCCCTCTGGGGGCTGGCCTTCAAGCCGCGCACGGACGACATGCGCGAAGCGCCGTCGCGCAGCCTCATGGAAGCGATCTGGGCAGAAGGTGGCACGGTGCGCGCCTACGACCCGAAAGCCCGCGGAGAGGCCTCGCGCATCTACGGCCAGCGCCCCGACCTTGCGCTCGCCGACTCGCCGCTCGACGCCGCGCAGGGCGCCGACGCGCTGGCCATCGTCACCGAGTGGCGGGAATTCCAGTCGCCCGATTTCGACGCGCTGCGCCGCGCGCTCAAGCAGCCGCTCATCTTCGACGGCCGCAACCTCTACGACCCGATGCAGATGGC
The DNA here is from genome assembly GCA_036379455.1 of Nevskiaceae bacterium. GTDB lineage: Bacteria > Pseudomonadota > Gammaproteobacteria > Nevskiales > Nevskiaceae > SCRT01. The sequence goes on along the minus strand of DASVGQ010000119.1, from coordinate 3,706 downwards.
GAAGCTCGGCTTCGGTTATGTCTCGATCGGCAGAACCGCCGTGCTGCCGGGCGCCGCGTGAAGCAGCGACCGCGCGCGGCATGGCGCCGGCCTTTGCGCACCTTAGCCGGTCTCGGGTGCGGCTCGTAGAATAGGCGGCGCAACCGCAGCCCGCCGCTGCGGTTGCGTGTTTTTGCGACGCGGGGCAGCCCATGGCCTATGAACCCGGCGAACGCGGTGCGGATCGTCCGCTGCTCAATGAGCTTCCCGACGCCCCGCCGAGCGTTCGCAAGGCATTCACACATCCCTACCTGCTGCTGGGCGGCGGCCCGCGCGCCGCGCTGCCGAACCGCTGGGACCTGATTGCGTTCCTGCTGCTGGCCGGCGTGTTGACGGCCATCGCCATCGGCGCGCGCCACTACGGCGCATCGCTCACGACTCTGCAGCAGACCGGCATCAGCCTCGACCCGGACCGGCTGCCCGGCTACGCGCTGCGCACCACGCTGCGCATGCTGGCGGCGATGGTGCTGTCGATCGTGTTCTCCATCGGCTACGCCTACGTCGCCGCGAAGAGCCGACGCGCCGAACGGGTGATGATCCCGCTGCTGGACATCCTCCAGTCCGTGCCGATCCTCGGGTTCCTGTCGTTTACCGTGACCTTCTTCCTCGGCCTGTTTCCCGGCCGGGTGATCGGCGCGGAGCTCGCCTCGGTATTCGTGATCTTCACCAGCCAGGCGTGGAACATGACCTTCAGCGTCTACCAGTCGCTGCGGACGCTTCCGCCGGACCTGGTGGAAGCCAGCCGCTCGCTGCGACTGTCGCCGCTGCAGCGCCTGCGGCGCCTCGAGCTGCCCTTCGCCATGCCGGGGCTGATCTGGAACATGATGATGTCGATGTCCGGCGGCTGGTTCTTCGTCGTCGCCTCCGAGGCGATCACGGTCGGCAACCATTCGATCACGCTGCCCGGCATCGGATCCTACGTGGCGGTGGCGATCGAGCACGAGGATCTGCAGGCCATTGGCTGGGCGATTCTCGCGATGCTGGTCGTCATCCTGCTCTACGACCAGCTGCTGTTCCGTCCGCTCGTGGCGTGGGCCGACCGCTTCCGCATGGACGACGAACCGGGCCCCGTCGAGCCGCAGTCCTGGGTGCTGCGCATCCTGCAGCGCTCGCGCTGGATCGCCGCCATGCAGGACGGCGCGCAGGTACTGTGGCAGCGCGGCTTTCCGCCGCACCCGCGCGCCGCGGCAACCGGCCACCGCGCGCCGCCGCGCTGGACGCCGCGCGCCGTCGACGCGCTCTGGTTCGTCGTCGTGGCGATACTGGCCGCCTACGGCGGCTGGCTCATCGTCCACTATCTCCATGCCCACCTCGAGTGGCGCGACCTGTGGCAGGCCGTGGCGATGGGGGGCGCAACCATGCTGCGCGTCATCGTGCTCGTTGCGCTGGCGAGCATCGTGTGGGTGCCGATCGGCGTTGCCATCGGCCTGCGCCCGCGGCTGGCGGCCGTGGCACAGCCGATCGCCCAGTTCCTCGCCGCCTTCCCCGCGAACCTGCTGTTCCCGGTGGCGGTATTCGTGATCGTGCGCTTCCACCTGTCCGTCGACGTCTGGCTCAGCCCCCTGATGATCCTCGGCACACAGTGGTACATCCTGTTCAACGTCGTGGCGGGCGCCAGCGTGTTCCCGCACGACCTGCGCAACGCCGCCGGCAATCTGCACCTGCACGGCTGGCTGTGGTGGAAGCGCGTGATGCTGCCCGGCATCCTGCCGTACTACGTCACCGGCGCGATGACGGCGGCGGGAGGCTGCTGGAACGCGAGCATCGTCGCGGAATTCGTGGACTGGGGCCACACTCACCTGCACGCCTACGGCCTGGGCGCCTACATCACGCAGGCGACGATCGACGGGAACTATCCGCGGATCGTGCTCGGCGTCGTGGTGATGGCGCTGTTCGTGGTGGGCTTCAACCGCGCGCTGTGGCGGCCGCTCTACCGCAAGGCGGAACATCGCGTCGGCGCGGTGGACGAACTCGGATGACACAGGAGCGCGAACATGGCTGACGACATCCAGGCGCACGCTGCGCTGCAGGATCCGGTGCTCGACGTGCGCTCCGTGCAGCGCAGCTTCGAACGTCCCCACGGCGACCCGCTGGTGGTGCTCGAAGCCGTCAACCTCACGCTGCGCCGCGGCGAGATCGTCGGGCTGCTCGGCCGCTCGGGCTCAGGAAAGTCCACGCTGCTGCGGATCGTCGCCGGCCTGACGGCGCCTTCCAGCGGTGAGGTCATCTACCGCAACCGCCCGGTCAACGGCCCGGCGGAGGGCATCGCGATGGTGTTCCAGTCCTTCGCGTTGTTTCCCTGGCTTACCGTGCTGCAGAACGTGGAAGTCGGGCTGGAGGCGCAGGGGGTGGCTCCGCAGAAGATGCGCGAACGCGCCATCGAGGCGATCGACATCATCGGCCTGGACGGCTTCGCCAACGCCTACCCGCGAGAGCTGTCCGGCGGCATGCGCCAGCGCGTCGGCTTCGCGCGTGCGCTGGTCATGGACCCGACGGTACTGCTCATGGACGAGCCCTTCTCCGCCCTGGACGTGCTCACAGCCGAGACGCTGCGCACCGACTTCCTCGACCTGTGGACGGAAGGCGCGCTGCCGATCCAGTCGGTGCTGCTGGTGACGCACAACATCGAGGAGGCGGTGTTCATGTGCGACCGCATCCTGCTGTTCTCCTCCAATCCGGGTCAGGTGGTGGCGGAAATCAAGGTGCCCTTCAAGCACCCGCGCAATCGCCTGGACCCGCGCTTCCGCTACATGGTGGACGATATCTACGCGCGCATGACGACCCGCGCGCTGACCGAGCGGCCGGCTGCCGTGCTCACCATCGGCGAACGGTTGACGGTGGTGTCCACGAACCTGCTGGCCGGGCTCATCGAGTCGCTGGCCTCCGCCGAGCACCGCGGCCGCGCCGACCTGCCGGAGATCGCGCACACGCTGGCTCTGGAGATCGACGAGCTGTTCCCGATCGCCGAGACGCTGCAGCTGCTGGGCTACGCTGAGGTCACGAGCGGCGACATCATCCTGACCGAGGCCGGCCGGCACTTCGCGTTGGCCGATACGCAGGCGCGCAAGGACAGCTTCCGCCGCCAGCTCGTCACCCGCATTCCGCTGGCGGCGCACATCAAGGCGGTGCTGGACGAGCGCCCGCACCACCGCGCGCCGGCCGTGCGCTTCCTGTCCGAGCTCGAGGACTATCTGTCGGACAGCGCCGCCGACGAGACGCTGCGTGCCGTGACCAAGTGGGGCCGCTACGCGGAGCTCTTCAGCTACGACGACGCCGCCGAGACCTTCAGCCTCGAGCAGGACGCGGAATAGGCTTCAGCGCGGCCCGAGCTCCGCGATCCGCAGCGCGAGCTCCAACGACTGCGCGTAGTTGAGCCGCGGGTCGACGTGCGAACGGAACGCGCGATCGAGGTCTTCCTCGGTCAACTCCGCCGCACCACCCGTGCACTCGGTGACGTCCTCGCCGGTCAGCTCCAAGTGCACGCCGCCGAGCCGGCCGCCCGCGTCGCGGTGGATGTCGAAGGCCTGGGTCAGCTCCGAGCAGATTGCGTCGAAATCCCGCGTCTTGTGGCCGTTGGCCGTGCTGTGCGTGTTGCCGTGCATGGGATCGCACAGCCACAGGACGTGGCGGTGCGCGTCGCGCAGCGCCGCGACCAGCGGCGGCAGGC
>DASVGQ010000118.1:0-13049 GCA_036379455.1 Nevskiaceae bacterium | reverse complement strand
TTCCACGACGTGCGCTTCCGCGAAGGCCGGATGGATGGCGTACGCGCTGCTCAGCAATTCCATCGCCGAACGGACCGTCACCGGCTCGGCGTTCGCGCTTTCGATGACCGTGCCGCCCACCATGAACGTGTCGTCAGCCCGCGGAATGACGTATACCGGGTGGCGCGGGTGCAGCATGCGGACCGGCCGTCGGAAATGGACGTCGGTGGTGTGGACGCGCGCCATCTCGCCGCGCACGCAGCGCAGGCGCGGCAGCCGGTCGCGCGCGCAGGGTCCTCGACAGTCGAGCAGGAGCCGTTCAGCAGTCGCTGCCACCCCCGCATCAACGTTCACCCCGAAACGCACCGCCACGCCGCGGGCCGTGAGCTCGTCGACGAGGGCGGGCAGAGCAAGGCGCGGGTCGAGATGACCTTCCTGCGGGAAGAACAGGGCACGTCGGAAGCGGTCCGCGAGATCTGGCTCGAGCGCCGTGATGGCATCCGCGTCGAGCCATCGGTAGCCCGTGGTACGAGTGGCAAAGCGGTCGAGCTCCGCGCGATCGCGCGGTTGTGCCAGCACGAGCGTGCCGGCCAGCACGGTCCCAGAGAAGTGACGTGGCCACCATTCCAGCGCCTGGAGGCCCCATTCGAGCACCCGCGGATCGCTGTCGGCTCGTTCGTACCACGGCCCGAGCATGCCGCCCGCAAACCACCCGCAGGCCTGTCGTCCCGGCGCCGTGCCGCGCTCGAGGACTTCGACTTCTGCGCCACCGTCCGACAGTTCAAGTGCGGCCGTCAGCCCGGCCGGACCCGCGCCGATCACCGTCACACGTGGTGTCGTCATCGCGGCACGCCGCAGGTGCCGCCGTTGGGCGACGCCGCCGGTACCCCTGTGATGAGGCATACGCGGCCGCCGGCCACCGGTCGATCGGCTCCGTATTGCGGTTGAGAGATGGTCGTGATGCGCGCGACGTACGCATGCGGCGGCGTCAGGCCTGCCATGTATGCCTCCGCTGGTATTACCCAGATCAGGTCGTGCGGGTTTGTTCTCAGCCCGCCTCGTGCAGCTGAAGGCGAGCACCCCGGTGCGTGGGGCCGAATGTAGTTCGTGTGGCCGCGGTGACGCAAGCTGCAAGCGCGCTGCACGGACGTGAAGCGCCTGAGCGCACGCCGGCAATGCGCTGGTCGTAGTGGTTACTCGCCGGCGACGACCGTGAACGAAGCGATGCAGAGGAACGGTTGCGTTCGCGGCCAAAGCGCCATCAAGCCTGCTGCGCCGCCACTCCCGTCTCCGCGCTTACGGTCGGTAGCCGCAGCTTGAGGTTGATGCCACCGTTCAAGCCACACGGTATGGTGCGACGGAGCGCACGGAACAGCCTGTGTGTCCGGTATAGAATCCGGCGACGATCGCACACTTCGTGTTCGGTCGATGCGAACGCCGCATGAGATGACGGCGCACTCAATCAACCGGAGGGGATGATGAAGGATCAACCAGAGGCGGACGGTCGCGCCGCCAGCATGCGACACACGAACGGACAGGACGCGCCGCGGTCACCGTCGCGACGCAAGGTGCTGATCGGCGGGGCGGCCGCCGGCGCGGCGCTGCTGCTGGGCGGTCGCGCGGCTTTCGCGGCGCAAGGTGGCGCGGCGTCGGCCGGCGACAAGGAAATCCGCATCGGCTTCATCGATCCGCGCTCCGGCGCGCTCGGATTGTTCGGCCAGTCGGATCCGTACACGCTGGGCCTGGTCCGGGAAGCCCTTGCAAAGGGCCTCACGGTGAACGGCGAGACCTATCGCGTGACGATCCTCGACTTCGACAGCCAGTCGAGTCCTTCGCGCGCCAGCCAGCTTGCGAACGATCTCATCACCAAGCAGCACATCCACCTGATGCTCACGACTTCGACGCCGGAAGTCGTCAATCCGGTGTCCGATGTGTGCGAAGCCGCGGGCGTGCCGAGTATCGCCACCGATTGCCCGCTGGAATCCTTCTTCTTCGGCCGCGGCGGCAAGATCGGCGCGCCGTCACCCTTCAAGTGGTCTTTCTGCATGAGCTTCGGCGTCAAGCAGTTCGCCGACGGCTTCATCGGCCAGTGGCCGCTGATCGAGACCAACAAGCGCGTTGCGGTGATGTACCCGAACGACGCCGATGGCAACGGCTTCCGCGCCAACCTGAAGCCGATCCTCGAGAAGAATGGTTATACCGTCATCGATCCAGGCGCCTACCAGGACGGCACCAGTGACTTCTCGTCGCAGATCGCGTTGTTCAAGCGCGAGAAATGCGAGATCTACAACGGGGTAGGGCTGCCGCCGGACATCGACGCCTTTTGGCGGCAGGCGGCCCAGCTGCATCTGCTGCAGGAGCTGAAGATCGCGCAGATGACGAAGGCGGGATTCTTCATGTCGCAGATCGAGCCGCTGGGCGACCTGGGATACAACATCTCGGCGCTGACGGCCTGGTCGCCGGTGTTCCCGTACAAGTCGCCGCTCACCGGGAAGACTTCGCAGCAGATGGCGGACGGCTACGAGAAGGCGGTGAATCGCCACTGGGACAACCAGCAGGGCCAGACGATGTCGTTGTTCGAAGTGGCCGAGCATGTTCTCAAGCACGCGAAGAACCCGCTGGACCGCGCTGCGATCCGCGAAGTCATCCCGACGGTCGACATGATCACGACAGTAGGCCGCGTGAACTTCAGCAAAGGTCCGTATCCGAACACGGCGGCGACCAACATGCTCGGCGCGCAGTACGTGAAGGCGGCCGCAGGCTCGCGATTCCCGATGGATCGCGTCATCGTCGACAACACCGAGGACCGCAATGTCCCGGTCCAGCGCAAGCCGGTGCCCTACAACGCGCGATGAAGGTGTCTTCTCGGCGCCTCCGTCGAGTTGCGGCCTGCGCCGGATTTCAACGGGTGCGCATTGACGTGACGGCTGCGCCGGGCGAGGCCGCATTGCCAGGCACCGGGGCGCAGCGGCGGGATTCTGGTCGACGGCACGACGACGGCAGCCGCCTGTAGCATGTCCCGCACTGCGCGGGGACACGCGCAGGGAGAGGAGCGACGACAGCGACCCACGCTATCCGCGAGATCGATATCCGCGTGCTGTTTGCCGAGAAGCGCGCCGCGGGCCGGCGCGCCGCACGGGAGCGGCCGGCGCCGGAAGACGCTCTGCCCGGCCGTTGCCACGTCAGCTGTGCGTCCGGACGTGACAACGGCCTGGTTCTCGAACTGCGGATCCCGGCGGCGAGCCTCGATGAGTTGAAGCCCCGGTTGGAGGCGCTCCTCCGCGGGGGCCGCCAGGACCGTTGCGGTGGAGACAGCGGCGATTGCGAGAGCGGGGGCGCTGCGGGGGCGTTTAGCGGAGTCGATGCTTCCAACGCGGCCCAGGGACGCGCAGTGCTGCTGGCGATGCTGGAATGGCTGGTCGGCGATGACGGAGGGCTTCTGCCCGGGCGCGCCGAAACCGCCGCGGGTGACGTGCACCACGCACACCTGCACAGCATCCTCCGGTACATCGACGCGCGCGTCGGCCACGGGGGCGTGACCGTCGATGACGTCGCGCAGCACTTTCACGTTTCGCGCCGTTACGCATACAAGCTGTTCGCGATGGACGGCCTGCGCCCGGCCCGCTATATCGCGGATCTGACCCTGCAACGCTGTCGCGAAGCGCTGGGTGATCCCGATTGCCAGGACCGGATCGAGCAGATCGCGTGTCGTTTCGGCTTTCACGATGCCTCGAGCTTCAGCCACGCTTTCAGCCGTTGCTTCGGCATGGCGCCCCGGGCGTATCGGGCGCATGCCGGGGAGACGACGCAGATGGAGCCGCGTCGCGCGGTGCCGTCGCGAGAATCCTGAAGAGCTTTTCGCGACGCTTCCCTTGTGACCCGGGACTGGGTCGCTCCGGTAGGCAGGCTCCGTCGCCCGTGATACTAGGGTCGCGGTCTGGCCGTGGCGCGCACCTGCTGCGGAGAGCGTGCAGGGCGCGCAGGCCGTGGACGCCGCGCCGCCATCCCACGCCTAACGTATAATGTCATTAGCCGGTGCCGCAGCGGCTGACGTCGCGTGCGGGTCTCACCGGAAATGCGGAAGCGCTGGATAAGCGCGCGGGTGCCGCGCGGCGGACGCACGCGCTGCCGGCATGTCAGTCGAGTGGCCCGTCGATCGGGCCAGAGTATCGCCGCGCGGCGGCAGGAGTGATGGGTGGAAGCACGGGCAGGCGCGGCGGAGCATGCGGACGAGGGCATTCCGTGGCTGCTGCCGATGCTGTGCAGCGGCGCCTTCCTTGTCTTCGTGCAGACCTTCATGGTCGCGCCGCTCATCCCGCGGCTGGCGGATGTGTTTTCCACGGCCGTTGGGTGGGTCGGGCTGGCCGTGCCCGCCTACATCGTGCCGGAGGCGGTGGCCACGCTCTTCATCGGTCCGCTTTCGGACCGCCTCGGCCGCCGCCGCGTGATCCTGATGTCCCTGCTCGCGTTCGTCGTTCTCACCGCGGCGACGTCCACGGCGACCAGCGTCACCGCGTTCATCCTGTGGCGCGTCGTTACCGGCGCATGCGCCGCGGGCATCGTGCCGATCTCGCTGACCCTGATCGGGGATGTCTTCCCGTTCCAGCAGCGAGGCAAGGCGGTTGGCTGGTTGTTCGGCTCCATCGCGGGCGGGACGGCCGCCGGGGCTGCGGTCGGAGCATTGCTGGAGCCCGTGATCGGCTGGCAGAGCCTGTTCTGGGTGGTGGCCGCGCTCAGCGGCGTGCTGCTGGTGCTGATGTCGGTCACCGGCGTGCTTCCCCGCACGACAGCGCCGCTCGCTGCGCCTGCATGGCGCGCGGTGGCGGGCGGTTACGCGAAGCTGCTGAAGACGCTGCGCGCGCGCCGCACCTACGCGTACGTTCTGATCAACGCCGTGCTGCAGTCCGGCGTGTTCACATGGCTGGGCGTGTACCTGCGCCAGCGCTACGGCCTGGATGAGACGGGCATCGGACTCGTGCTGCTCGGCTACGGCGTGCCGGGGCTGCTGCTCGGGCCGGTCATCGGCTGGCTGGCGGACCGCTACGGCCGCTACTTCATCGTGCCGGGCGGCGTTGCGTTGACGGGGCTGTGCGCGTTCGCGCTCGCCGCGCCGCTGCCGCTGGATGGGGTGCGCGTCGCCATCATCCTGCTGTCGCTCGGCTTCGACCTCACGCATCCCCAGCTGGCTGCTATCGCCACCGACCTGCGCGGTGGTGGGCGCGGGCAAGCGGTTGCGGTCATGGCCTTCTCGCTGTTCATCGGATTCGGCCTCGGCAGCCTGTTGTTCGAAGCATTCCTCGCGTTCGGCTTCGACGTCGCGCTGGGAGTCTTCGGCGGCTTCGCGCTCGCGTCTGCGGCGGTCGCGGCATTCCTGTTCCACGACGAGCGGCCGGCGGCGCGGCTGGCATCCGGCCGCGCCTGATGAGCATGAGTCCGCTGCCTGCCTGGGCTGTCGGCGCGGGCCGCGCAATCGGCGCGCTGCGACGCCGTGACCGCGTTGATCCGGCGCCGCGGCGGAAGTCCTGATGGAGATGTGCATGATTCCTGAACGGCTGTTGTCTCCGCTGCGCATCGGCGCGCTCGAGCTGCCAAACCGCGTGCTCATGGCACCGCTGACGCGCTCGCGCTGCCCAGACCAGGTTCCCGGCGAGCTCCAGCAGCTGTATTACCGGCAGCGCGCGAGCGCCGGCATGATTGTCTCCGAGGGGACGAACATCTCGGAGACCGCGCGTGGCTACGTCTTCACGCCGAGCATCTATACGGACGCACAGGAGGCTGGCTGGGAGCGCGTCGTGCGCGAGGTGCACGCAGCGGGCGGACGCATGGCCCTGCAGCTCTGGCACTGCGGGCGCGTGAGCCACGAGCTCGTGCACCCTGACGGGCGACAGCCTGTCGGCCCGAGCGCGCTGCGCGCCGAGGACGCGACCTGCTTCGTGGCAAATCCAGACGGCAGCGTCGGATTCCACGCGGCGTCGACGCCGCGCGCGCTTGCGCTGGAGGAGATCCCCGACGTGGTCAGGGAGTACCGGCAGGCCGCTGTCCGCGGCCGTCGCGCGGGTTTCGACATGATCGAGATCCACGCGGCGAACAGTTATCTGCTGCAGGAATTCATGGCGACGGGGTCGAATCATCGGACGGACGCCTACGGCGGCTCCATCGCCAACCGCGCGCGACTCGCGCTGCAGGTCGTCGACGCGGTGGCGGAAGTCGTTGGCCCCGAGCGTACCGGCATCCGCATCTCGCCCTTCGTGCGCTTTGCCGGGCTCCAGGACGACGAGCCCGAAGCGATGGCCTTTTACCTCGCGGAGCGACTGGCGGCGCGCGGCGTCGCCTATCTGCACGTCGAAGAGCCCAACTGGGCGGGCGACGACGTCGAGCTCGACGACGCGTTCCGCCGCGGCCTGCGCGAGCGGTTCCGCGGCGGCGCGCTGATCTTCTGCAGTCACTATACGGCGGAGACGGCGGAGCGGCTGATCGCCGAGGGCATCGCCGACGCGATCGCATTCGGTCACCTGTACATCGCCAACCCGGATCTCGTCGAACGCTTCCGAGCCGGCGCGCCGCGCCGTGCACCTGATCGCGATACCTTCTACGGCGGCAGCGCGCACGGCTACACCGACTATCCGACGCTCGCGCAGGAGCGCGCGTAGCGGCTACCGGCTCCTGAACGCGAGTGTCGCGGTTTGCGCAGTCAGCGGTCGGTCGTTTGCTGCGGCGCGAGCTCGGCTCAGCCGCGCCCGGCGAGATAGAGCCAGGTGGCGACGACCGTGTCGGGGTTGAGGCTCATGCTCTCGATGCCCTGTTCCACGAGCCACTGCGCCAGATCCGGGTGGTCCGACGGCCCTTGTCCGCAGATGCCCACGTACTTGCCCTGCTTGCGGCAGGCGTCGATGGCCATGCCGAGCATCTTCTTGACGGCCGGATTGCGTTCATCGAAGGCCTGCGCGACGACCCCTGAATCGCGGTCGAGCCCGAGCGTGAGCTGCGTCATGTCGTTGGAGCCGATGGAGAAGCCGTCGAAGTATTCGAGGAATTCATCCGCCAGCACGGCGTTCGACGGCAGCTCGCACATCATGATGAGCTTGAGGCCGTTCCTGCCGCGTTCGAGCCCGTTCTCCTTGAGGATCTCGGTCACGCGGCGGGCCTCTTCGAGGGTGCGGACGAAGGGCACCATGATCTCGACGTTCGTCAGGCCCATGTCGTCGCGCACGTACTTGAGCGCGCGGCATTCGAGGTCGAAGCAGGGGCGGAACTTCTCCGAGATATAGCGGGAGGCGCCGCGGAAGCCCAACATCGGGTTCTCTTCGTGGGGTTCGTACTGCTTGCCCGCCACGAGGTTCGCGTATTCGTTGGACTTGAAGTCGGACAGCCGCACGATGACCGGGCGCGGTGCGAAGGCGGCGCCGAGCGTGGAAATGCCTTCCGCCAGCCGCATCCAGAAGTAGTCGACCGGCGACGGATAGGCGGCAATCATGCCGTCGATGATCGCGCGGTCCTCCCGCGCCTGGTCGTCCAGATGCAGGAGCGCGAGCGGGTGGATGCCGATCTGGCGGTTGATGATGAACTCGAGCCGGGCCAAGCCGACGCCGCGATTGGGGAGTTTCGCGAAATCAAAGGCCTGCGCTGGCGTGCCCACGTTCATCATGATCTTGACGGGGACTTCCGGCATCTCGTCGAGGTGGATCTCGTCGACCTCGTAGTCGACGTTGCCGTCGTACACGTAGCCAGTGTCCCCCTCCGCGCAGGACACCGTGACGTCGTGGCCGTCGACCAGCCGCTCCGTCGCGTGGCCGCATCCCACCACGGCGGGGATGCCGAGCTCGCGCGCGATGATCGCGGCGTGGCAGGTGCGTCCGCCGCGGTTGGTGACGATGGCGCTGGCCTTCTTCATCACCGGCTCCCAGTCCGGATCGGTGATGTCCGTGACCAGCACGTCACCCTCGCGCACCCGGTGCATTTCCGTGATGCTCGACAGCAGGCGCACGGTGCCGGCGCCGATCTTCTGGCCGATTGCGCGTCCCTCGATCAACACCTTGCCGCGCTTCTTGAGCTTGTAGCGCTGCAGCCGGCTGCCGCCGGCGCGCGACTGCACCGTTTCGGGGCGCGCCTGGAGGATGTAGAGCTGGCCGTCCACGCCGTCCTTTCCCCACTCGATGTCCATCGGACGGCCGTAATGGCTTTCGATGGTGGTGGCGATGCGCGCCAGCGATGTAACGTCCTCGTCGCTCAGGCAGAAGCGCTGCCGCTGCGCTTCCGGGACGTCCGTGAACAGCACGCGTTGCGCTGAACCGGACGGCGCGTAGACCATCTTGCGCGCCTTCTCGCCGCGCCCGCGCTTGAGGATTGCCGGCCGACCCGCGGCCAGCGCCGGCTTGTAGACGTAGAACTCGTCCGGATTGACCGCGCCCTGCACGACGGCTTCGCCGAGGCCATAGCTCGCGGTGACGAACACCGCGTCGCGGAATCCCGACTCGGTATCCATCGTGAACATCACGCCCGAGGCGCCGAGGTCCGAGCGCACCATGCGCTGGATGCCGGCGGACAGCGCGACGCTCGAGTGATCGTAGCCGTGATGGACGCGGTAGGAGATGGCGCGGTCGTTGAACAGCGACGCGAATACCTCGCGGACGCGCGTGAGCACCTCGTCGATGCCCGAGACGTTGAGGAAAGTTTCCTGCTGGCCGGCAAAGGAAGCGTCCGGAAGGTCTTCGGCGGTGGCCGATGAACGCACGGCGACCGTGATCGGCGCGCCGGCCTCGTCGACCAGCTGGCGATAGGCCTCGCGGATGGCCTGCTCCAGTCCGGGTGGGTAGGGCACGCGCATGATGGCTTCGCGGATGCGCTTGCCGGTCGACGCCAGCGCCTCCACGTCCTCTGGCCCGACGGCCTTGAGCCATTCGCTGACCCTGCGATCCAGCCCGTCCTGCGCGATGAAGTCGCGGTAGGCCTGCGCCGTGGTGGCAAAGCCGTTCGGCACCCGCACGCCGGCGTCTGCCAAGTGCTGGATCATCTCGCCGAGCGAGGCGTTCTTGCCGCCGACCCGGTCGACGTCGTGCATTCCGACGCGGGCAAACCAGACAACGGGACTCATGGACGGGTCAGACATTCGGAAAGCTCCACGCAGAAAGGGGGTGGGGACGACAGGCAGCAGGGCGCCCGGGTTCAGGGCGTGGCAAGCCAGCGTTCCACGTGCGGCGCCAGGTCCTTCCAAGGCCGATAGCCGACGGTCAGTAGCACGTGCCGCTGCCGCAGCCGTAGCGCCACGGTCGGGAAGGACCGCAGCCCGTAGTTCTCGGTGACCCACAGGTCGTCGTCAAAGGCCTTGCCGGCGTCGGGTTCCGCAAGCCGACGCGCGAACGCGTCGGCGTCGGCGCCGCAGGCCGACGCCGCGTCACACAGGGCTTCCGTCCTGGACAGGTCCTTGCGCTCCACGTAGAAGGCGTGCTGCAAGGCATGCAGGTAGGCGAGGCCGTGCACCGGCTGCTCGCGCTGCATCAGCGCCAGCGCGCGGCACGCGGGCCCGGAGTCGTAGACCGTTGTGGTGTCCACCGGGTGGTCGAAGTCGAAGGGCTGGCCGGTCGCCGCGTGCACGCGATGCCATTCCGCGAGCATCACTTCGACTTCACCGGCGTGCATCGGCCCGCCCGGATTGAGCGCCAGCCCTCCCGCGAGAACCCGGAAGCCCGCCTTGCCTTCCACCGCCTTCTGCAGCTCCAGCGATACCGGCGCGAAGCCCCAGCACCAGGTGCACATGGGGTCGGCGGCGTAGAGCACTTCGTGGTCTGTCTGGGTCTGTGGAGTCATCCTGTATCATTTTAACCGGCGTGCGGCGTGGCGCGAACGAACGGATATGGAATGGCGGGCCATCGTGACGTTTTCTTCCTTTCGGACGGGACGGGCATCACGGCGGAGACGCTGGGCAACGCGCTGCTGACGCAGTTCGAGGGCGTGCGCTTCGAGACCACCACGCTGCCCTTCATCCACAACGTGGAGCGCGCGCGCTCGGTGGTGGAATATCTCGGGCAGGTTGCCAAGCAGACGGGCGCCCGGCCGATCGTCTTTTCCACCACCGCTTCGGACGAGATCCGCAGCGAGCTGCGCGGTGCACCGGCGTTCTTCGTGGACCTGTTCGACGTCCTGGTTCCGGCCATCGAGGAGGAGCTCGGACAGAAGTCCTCGCACGCGCAGGGGCGCGCGCACAGCATCGTCAACGGCGGCCGCTACGACACCCGGATCGCGGCGATGAACTACGCCATGGAGCACGACGACGGCCAGAGCGTGCGTGATCTCAATCGCGCGGACGTAATCCTCGTGGCGCCGTCGCGCTGTGGCAAGACGCCGACGTGCATCTATCTCGCGCTGCAGCACGGCGTGTTTGCGGCCAACTTCCCGCTCACCGAAGACGACCTCACGGAGCTGCGCCTGCCGCGCAGCATCGCCGACCTCGGCGACCGGCTGTTCGGCCTGACGTCGGCGATCGATCGCCTCCACCAGATCCGCAGCGAGCGGCGGCCCGGTTCCACCTACGCGTCCGTCGCTCAGTGCGCCTTCGAGCTGCGGCAGGCGGAGCAGCTCTACAGGCACTACGGGATTCCGTTCGTGAATTCCGAGCACATGTCGGTCGAGGAGATCGCTGCCACTGTGATCGAGACGCGTCGGCTGCGTCGCTGAGTGCCCAGCTTGCCGGCTGCGTTGGTCAGGGCCGGTGCGAACACGGATAATGCGCGCCCGGACACGGGCAGGGCCCGTCGTCCGCGATCCAGGCATTCCCGAAGGTGAGTGAGCAACGAGATGAGCATCGAAACCGACGTGGCGATCATCGGAGCGGGCCCCTGCGGCCTGTTCCAGGTCTTCGAGCTCGGCCTGCTGGATCTGCACGCCCATGTGATCGACGCGTTGCCCCAGGTCGGCGGGCAGTGTTCGGAGCTCTATCCCAGCAAGCCGATCTATGACATTCCGGGCTTTCCGCGCGTCGGCGCGCTGGAGCTCGTGGATCGGCTCATGGAGCAGATCAAGCCTTTCGCGCCGGTGTTCCACCTCGGCCAGCAGGTCAAGGCCTTGGCACCGCACCCGGACGGCCGCTTCGATCTGGTCACGACCAGGGGCGTCGAGCTTCTGGCCCGGGCCGTGGTCATCGCCGGCGGCGTGGGATCCTTCCAACCCGTGGAGCTCAGGCTTCCGGGCGTGGACAAGTACCTCGACCGGCAGCTGTTCTATCGCGTCAAGGATCCGGTCGTTCACCACGGCAAGCGCGTCGTCGTGCTCGGCGGCGGCGACTCCGCGCTGGACTGGGCGCTGCAGATGGTCGGCAAGGCTTCGGAAGTGACGCTGGTCCACCGGTCGAAGAAATTCCGCGCGGCGCCGGCTTCGGTCGCCCAGTTCCAGGCGCACGTGGACGCCGGCCGGGCTCGCCTGATCTTCGGTACGGTGCTGGGCTATGCGGAATCCGGCGGGCAGCTGCGCTCGCTGGACGTCACGGCGATCGACAAGACACAGCACAAGCTCGAGCTCGACCACGTGCTGGCGTTCTACGGCCTGACGCCGAAGCTTGGACCGATCGCGGATTGGGGGCTCACGCTGGACAAGCACCAGATCGAAGTGGACACCGAAAAATTCCAGACGTCGACCGCGGGCATTTACGCCGTCGGCGACATCAACGCCTATCCCGGTAAGAAGAAGCTGATCCTGTCAGGCTTCCACGAGGCGGCGCTGGCGGCTTTCGCCATCAAGCACCAGCTGTTTCCCGGCCAGACCGTGCACCTGCAGTACACGACGACCAGCCCGGCGATGCACAAGAAGCTGGGCGTCGCCGTCGAGCCGGAGGCCGACCCGGCCTGAGGCGCGGCAGCGCGCCCTCACGGCTTCAGAGGCCGAAGCGGCGGCGGCGCTGCTGGAACGCCCGGATGGCGCGCAGGAAGTCGATGTGGCGGAACGCCGGCCAGAACACGTCCGTGAAGTAGAACTCGCTGTAGGCGCTCTGCCACAGCAGGAAGCCCGACAGGCGGATCTCGCCGCTGGTGCGGATGATGAGGTCCAGATCCGGCAGGTGGGGCGCATAGAGGTGCTCGGCGATAGCGTTGGGCGTCAGCGCGGCGGCGGCGTCCGCCGCCGACTGTCCGCGGTGCTCGGGCGCCGCCAGCCACGACTTCACGGCGTCGACGATCTCCTCACGCCCGCCGTAGGCCGTCGCCAGCGTCAGCTCCAGCCCGTGATAGCTTGCCGTGGCCGCTTCCGCGGCGTGTACCGCACGCTGCGTGGAGGCCGGCAGCAGCTCCAGGCGCCCCACGGCCCGCACGCGCACCTGTCCATGGTGGATCTCCGGGTCGTTGCACAGCCGGTTGAGCTTGTGCTCCACGGCCGCCAGCAGGCCGGTGACTTCCTGGGGATCGCGGTCGAAGTTCTGGGTGGAGAAGATCCACAGCGTCACCGCCGGAATGCCGAGTTCGATGCACCACTCCACCAGCTCATCGAGCTTGTCGGCGCCCGAGGCGTAGATGGCCTCGAATTCGCTGACGTGGTTGGAGCGACCGTAGCGACGGTTGCCGTCGAGGATGATGCCGACGTGGCGCGGCATCGGGCGCCGCCGCACGTCCTGCAGCAGGTGCTTTCCGTAGTAGCGGTAGACGGGGGCGGCGCAGGTACGCACAAGGGAGGAACAGCGCACGGACGCGCCCTCAGGTGATGGTCGAAGGACTCTTGCGGCCGCTGAGCTGGCCGATGTGCGTGATCTGCTCGGCGATGTTCGCCAGCGCCGCGAGGGCACTCGTGGTATCGCGCTGCAAGGCCTCGTCGCGCGCCTCGAGACGCTCCAGGTAGAGCCGCAGGGTCACGCCCTGCGTTCCGGTGCCCGAGCGGCGCAGCACGATGCGGGCGTCATCGCCGAACGCGACGCGCAGGCCTTGATGGGCAGCCACCGTCCCGGACAGCGGGTCGTGGTACTCGAAGTCGTCGGCGGCGCTCACGGTCAGGCCGTCGAAGCGCTTGCCGCGAAGGCTCGCGATGCGCTCGCCGAGCCCCTCCACGATCCGGTCGCCCGCAGCCGCCGGCAGCGCTTCGTAGTCGTGGCGCGC
>DASVGQ010000117.1:0-8855 GCA_036379455.1 Nevskiaceae bacterium | reverse complement strand
CGTCACCCACCTTGAGCAGAACCGGCAGCTCGAAGGCGTCCGGAAGGCCCTCGAAGTCCGGCAGCGACTTGATGTTCGGGCCCTTCTGTAGCTTGACGTCGCGCGCCTCGTCCGGCGGCAGCGGCGGCTGCAGCATCTCGGTGTTGACGATCGGGTCGTCCGGGTTGTGCACCTCTGGATACGCGAAGTCCAGCGTGCGCGGGTCGGTGATCGTCCCCGTCAGCGCGCTGGCGGTGGCCGTTTCCGGTGAGCACAGGAAGACGGAATCCTCCTTGGTGCCGGAGCGGGCAGGGAAGTTGCGCGGCGTGGTGCGCAGGCTGTTGCGGCCGGTTGCCGGGGCCTGGCCCATGCCGATGCAGCCGTTGCAGCCGGCCTGGTGCAGCCGCGCGCCGGCGGCGATCAATGGCCCGAGGCGGCCGTCGCGGATCAGGGTCTGCAGGATGCCGCGCGAGGTCGGGTTGACGTCGAAGGAGATCCCGCGCGCCGCCGTCCGGCCGCGCACCATCTCGGCTGTGATCGCGAAATCGCGATAGCCGGGATTGGCCGAGGAGCCGATGTAGGCCTGGTAGATCGGCTCGCCGGCAAGCTCGGCGACCTCGACGACGTTGCCCGGTGAACTCGGCTTGGCGATCAGCGGCACCAGCTGCGACAGGTCGATCTCGTCCTCCTCGTCGTAGCCGCATCCGTCGTCCGCCAGCACTTCCGCGAATTCGTCCTCGCGTTGCTGGGCGCGCATGAAGCGCCGCACCTGGTCGTCGGCGGGGAACACGGTGGTGGTCGCGCCGAGCTCCGCGCCCATGTTGGCGATCACGTGGCGGTCCATGGCGTCGAGCGCGGCGAGGCCCGGCCCGTGGTGTTCAATCACCTTGCCGATGCCGCCCGTCACGCCGTGGCGGCGCAGCATCTCGAGGATCACGTCCTTGGCCGACACCCAGTCCGGCAGGCCGCCCGTCAGCGTCACGCCGAAGACCTTCGGCATGGTGAGGCGCAGCGGCTCGCCGGCCATCGCCATGGCAACTTCCAGCCCGCCGGCGCCGATCGCCAGCATGCCTAGCGAACCGCCGGCCGGCGTGTGGCTGTCGGAGCCGACGAGCGTCTTGCCCGGGCGCCCGAAGCGCTCCATGTGCACCGGGTGCGACACGCCGTTGCCGGGGCGCGAGAACCAGATGCCGAAGCGCTCGCAGGCCGACTGCAGGAACAGGTGGTCGTCGGGATTGCGGAAGTCGCCCTGGATCAGGTTGTGGTCGACGTACTGTGCCGACAGCTCGGTCTTCACGCGATCGAGGTGCATGGCCTCCAGCTCCAGCATGACCATCGTGCCGGTGGCGTCCTGGGTGAGGGTCTGGTCTATGCGGATCGCGATCTCCGATCCGGGGTTCATGTCGCCGTCGACGAGATGGGCGGCGATCAGCTTGCGGGTGACGTTTTCAGGCATGGGAGTCTCCTGTGATGAAGGGGTGGGTACACCTCACGAGATGCAGCCGAAGGGCGATACCGCGGGTGCGCGGCGTGCGGCGGTTCACTGCGAAACCTCTTCCAGCTCGCGGCCAGTGGCCTTCGGCCCGGCCAGCGCGATCAGTCCGACGGCGATGCCGGCGAGGCCGACGAAGGTGAAGCCGGCGAAGAAGGACACGCCGGAGACCATCATGGGCAGCACGATCGCGCCGGCGGCACCGACGATGGGCGAGGCCGTCGGAACAAGCGAAGCCGATGTTGCTGATGTCGTAGAAGGTGAAGAAGTAGCCCAGCCCGACGACCGCGAAGTACGTCTTCGGCAGCGACCAGGCCGGGATGCGGTTCAGGCGCGCCAGCAGCTGGGCGCCGCGTGAGGTGTCGAGGGTGGCGGTCATGATCGTGGGCCCCATGGCGGGATCGGCCGGGCGGCGGAGCGGGTCACGGCGGTGTCCCGTCCGACGGGCCGGAGGAGGCCTTGTGGTGTCGCTTGCGCCGCCGGAAATAGGCTGCGAGCCGATGCGCCTGCCCTTCGGTGGCAACCGTAGGGCCGGAGCCGGGCAGCGGCTTGCCGACCGGCTCGCGCGTGAACCACAGCGACGCGATGCCGACCACGCCGGCGACGATCAGGATGTAGGCCGGCATCAGCAGATCGCCGGTGCCCTTGACCAGTGCGTCGGCGATCAGCGGCGTGGTGCCGCCAAAGGCGGATACGGAGACGTTGAAGCCCACCGCCGTGGCGCCCGAGCGCACCTCGGTCGGGAACAGCGTCGGCAGGGTGGAGGGCTCGGTGGCCATGAAGCACAGCAGGATCAGCCCCATCGGCAGGGTGCCGAGGAACACCATGAGGTCCCCGCCGCGGAACATCAGCAGGAACATGGGCACTGACACGACGATCAGCAGGATCGACCCGACGTACATCACCGGCTTGCGGCCGGTGCGGTCACTGAGGCGTCCGAGGAGCGTGACGAGCAGCCCGATGACGACCATCACCAGCACCACGATGATCAGCGGATTGCCGGCGTGCAGGGAATCCTCGAGGTAGGTCGGCATGTAGCCGGTGAGCATGTAGTCGGTCACGTTGAAGGTCAGCACCAGCCCCATGCAGACCAGGATCGGGCGCCATTGGGAGACGACGGTGGCCTTCACCTGCCGCCAGCCGCGCTGGGTGTCGCCCTGGCGTCGCTCGACGGCCTTTTCGTAGACCGGTGACTCCTCGAGACGCAGCCGCACGTACAGTCCGATGAGCCCGAGCGGCGCGGCCAGCAGGAACGGCACGCGCCAGCCCCACGCGTACAGCGCAGCATGCGGCAGGACGTGCTTCACGAGCACCACGATGAGTGCGCCGAGGATGTAGCCGGACAGCGTGCCCACCGGCAGGAAGCTCAGCAGGTAGCCGCGCCGGCGGTCGGGCGCGTGCTCGACCATGAAGGTCATCGCGCCGACGTATTCCCCGCCGGTCGAGAAGCCCTGCACGGCGCGCAGCACAAACAGCAGCACCGGCGCCCACAGGCCGATGGTGGCGTAGCCCGGCAGCAGGCCGAGCGCGAAGGTGCCGGAAGCCATGAGGATGACGGTCCAGGCGAGGATTTGCTTGCGGCCGATGCGGTCGCCGAGAAAGCCCCAGAACATGCCGCCGACCGGGCGCATCACGAAGGACACGGCGAGCCCGGCGAAGGCTGCGACCGTGCCCCAGCCGGCTCCCGCGAAGAACACCTTGCTGATGATGACGGTGAGGAAGCTGTAGACGCCGAAGTCGAACCACTCGGTGAAGTTGCCGACCGCCGTGCCGCCCACCGTGCGGGCGAGCGACGAGGCGTCGGCCACCGTGATGTCTTCCAGCGCGTAGGACTTGACGCTGTCCACGTAGTACGCGGAGACGGGTTTGTCGCCGTTCACGCCGTGTTTCCATCGAGGGGTGCGTCCCCCGTCGGATGCAGATCCGTCGGTGAACAGGCATCGCTCGTCGAATGGTCAGGCGTCCGTTGCCCCGATGCGTGCAGTCTTTCGATGAAAGCCCGGCGGCGACCGCCATGCCGGATCCATCGCCCTGTCGGGAGCGGTGGCGACGATCGCGCTCGCCGCCGGGCCTGCGCCCAGTATCCCGGCCCTGGTATGCGCTGTCTGTAGGAAAAAGCCGATGCCGCTGTAGGCCGTCGGCTCCCTCGGTGCCGCCGGGCGGGCGGTGCGCCCGGCTTCGTGCGTCGCGGAGATGCCGTCGCTGGCCCCCGCGCAGCGCTGCTGCTCGCGCTCCGGCGTAGTCGGCTCAGGCTGCTGGTGGAACCAGTGCGCCAGGCAGCCTGCCCAATGCCGCTTGCGGTTCGGGTCGCGCATGTTGTGCAGGCGCCGGGCGCGGGCCGTGATGATGTCGCTCTGGCTGAGCAGGCCGACCATGTGCGCGGGATCGTCGCGCCGCACCACCATCAGCCGCCGCGCGCGCTGCGTGACCGTCAGGTCGGCGGCTTCCCGCAGCGAGTTATCCTCCGCGGCCACGACCGGCTTGCGGCTGAGCATCTCTCCGATGCGGGTCGACCCGGGGCGGTCGGCGCTGTCCAGCTCGCGCCGCGTGATGAGGCCCCGCAGGCGGCCGTCCACGTCGAGTACCGGAAAGCCCTGGTGCTGGGCCCGGGGTTCGCTGGAGTCCGACCAGCGGCGCGCCGTCTGCAGCGTGTCGTCGGCGGCGGAATTCGTCGCGGCGCGGTGGAGCGGATTCGCGAGGCCTGCGTCAGGGATCAGGACGCGGCGGCGGCCGGCAGCGCACCGGGCACCCCGGCGTCGACGCGCTCGATCGAAGCCGGGCGCGCCGCGACGCCGCTGCGGTAGCGCTGCGGCTCGATGCGGTGATGCTTGAGCAGCTTGTAGAGCTCGGTGCGGTTGCAGTGCGCCAGGCGCGCCGCGTGCGTGACGTTGCCGCCGGTGATCTCGAGCAGCTGGATGAGATAGCGCTCTTCGGTGCGTCGCCGCATCTCAGTAAGCGGCGGCGTGCCGTCTTCCGAGCCCTGCAGAGCGTTGCAGACCATGGAGGCGGCGATGACGGGACCGGGCGACAGCACTGCCGCCTGTTCAACGGCGTTGCACAGCTGGCGTACGTTGCCCGGCCAGTTCTGTGCGGCCAACGCTTCGAGCGCGGAGAAGGACAGGCGCTTGTGGCCTTCGACGCGTTGGTCCGACCAGAACTGCCGGAGAAAATGACTGGCGAGCAGCGGGATGTCCTGCCGCCGGCAGCGCAGCGGCGGAATCTCGAGCGGGATGACGTTGAGACGGTAATAGAGATCCTCGCGGAAGCGGCCGTCGGTGATCTCCTCGCGCAGCCGGTGGTGGGTGGCGGCAACGAGGCGCACGTCGATGACGACACTGCGCGTCGCGCCGACCGGGCGCACCTG
Organism: Nevskiaceae bacterium; assembly: GCA_036379455.1. Lineage (GTDB taxonomy): Bacteria > Pseudomonadota > Gammaproteobacteria > Nevskiales > Nevskiaceae > SCRT01. The sequence continues at coordinate 4,020 of DASVGQ010000117.1, read as the reverse complement.
TTTTTCCTGGATCGCGCGCAGCAGCTTGGCCTGGAAGGGCAGCGGCATGTCGCCGATCTCGTCGAGAGAGAGCGTGCCGCCCTGCGCGGCCTGGAACAGGCCCTTGTGGTCGCGCGCCGCGCCGGTAAAGGCGCCGCGCGCGTGGCCGAATAGCTCCGATTCCAGCAGCTCGGCGGGAATCGCGCTGCAGTTGAGCGCGACGAAGGGCAGGGCCGCCCGCGGGCTGGCGCGGTGGATGGCCTGCGCGAGCAGCTCCTTGCCGGTGCCGCTCTCACCCTGGATCAGCACGCTGACGTCGAAGGCGGACGCGCGGCCGGCCTGCGCCAGCAGCGCGCGCATCGCGGGATCGCGCGTGATGATCGACTGGCACCACGCGGGCATCGTGCCGGCGCAGCCGTTTGCGGCGCCCGCGCTGAGTCGCAGCGCGTGGTCGACGTGGTGCAGCACCTTGGCGGCATTGAAGGGACTGGTCAGGTAGCTGAACGCACCGCGCTGGATCGCATCGATCGCGCCGTCGATGGTCCCGCTGCGGGTGAAGACGATGATCGGCAGCGTCGGATCGCCCGCGTGCAGGTGCTCGAACAGCGACCGGCCGTCGCCGTCGTCCACTGCGAGGTCCGTGATGACGAGCGAAGGCTGCAGCTTCGCCACCAGCGCCAGCGCCTGCTGCGCGCTGGAGGCAACCTGCAGACGGTAGCGTGCCGGCGACGGCGGGTGATCCAGCAGCCGACACAGCGTGTCGCGCCCTTCGGCCAGCACGACGGTTGGCGGTGCTACGGCGGGCTCGTTGGTCGCGGCTTCGACGGCGGTCGTTCGTGATCGGCGGGAAGGGTGTGCCGGCGCCACGCCTTCACCGCGTCCGCAGGCAGCGCCGCGCACTGGGCGCCCGCAAGGCGACGGGCATTGCCGCAGCCGAGTCCGTGGAGCAGGCGGCCGGGCGCGTCGCGTCGCAGCGACGGATGTCGCTGCCGGGGATTGTGCCGTCATGCCGCCACGACAGATCTGGTCCGCCCATCGTCCACCCCGTCCAATACTTTGATAATTCAAGGCTAATGCCGAGCACGCCGGGCGTCTGTCGGCGTTCGGGCAGGCGGCGTGTAGGCGTTTCCCGACAGCGGATCGCGCACTTGTGCCCCGTGGGCAGGGGTAGGTTGGGTAGGGATAGCGCCCGCGTCAGCGGGATGGCGGCCGGGCTTCGACGGCGGCCGCGCCGGCACCGGCCACGGCGGCGAGGAAGTCGCGCGCCCAGTAGCGATGATCGTAGTGGCGCACCGACTCGAAGAGCGTACGCATGCGCGCCCTGGCGCCGGCTGGCGGCAGCGTCAGCGCGCGCAGGATGACCCGGTAGAGATCGTCCGGGTCGTGCGGATTCGTCAGCAGCGCGCCCTTGAGCTCGGCGGCCGCGCCGGCAAACTCCGACAACACCAGTACGCCGTCGGCATCCATCAGCCCGCGCGTCGCGACGTACTCCTTGGAGACCAGATTGAGCCCGTCCCGCAGCGGCGTGATCCACATGACGTCCGCGACCGCGTAGTAGGCGACGACTTCCTCGAAGGGCAGCCCGCGCGAGAAGAAGCGCAGCGGCGTCCAGTCGAGACGCGAGAAGCGCCCGTTGATGCGGCCGACGGCCTGGTCGATCCCGGTTTGCAGCGTGCGGTAGATCCGCATTTCAGCGGCAGCCGGTACGCACACGACCGCCAAGTTCACTTCGTTGTGCAGCTCCGGGTGCGCCTCGAGCAGCCGTTCGAAGGCCAGCAGCTTCGCCAGCGTGCCCTTGGTGTAGTCGAGCCGCTCCAGCGACAGCACCACCTTGCGCGCGCCGAACTCCGCGCGCAGGCGTTCGGTGAGCGCACGGGCGGTCGGGCTTTTCAGCGCCTCGGAGACGCGCTCCACGTCGATGCCGACCGGATGCGCGCCGAGGCCGACGACGTGGCCACCGACTTCGATGCGGGTGGTCATCTCGTCGAGCCCCACGGCGCAGCCGTAGGTCATGAAGCGCGGGGCGCAGCGGCGGCGTTCCACGATGCGGGTGGGCATCGCGCAGCGCGCGGCGTCGACGAAGTTCTCCACCTGGCGGGGAATGTGGAAGCCGATGTAATCGCAGCGCAGCAGGCTGCCGAGGATCTCGCGCCGCCACGGCAGCACGTTGAAGATGTCGGCCGAGGGAAAGTGCGTGTGGTGGAAGAAGGCGATGGTGAGGTCCGGCCGCAGCCGGCGAAGGTAGGCGGGCACCATCCACAGGTTGTAGTCGTGGATCCACGCCGTCGCGCCCGACCCGGCCTCTTCCGCGGCACGCCGCGCGAAGGCCTCGTTGACCTCGAGGAACACGCGCCAGTGGGCGGCGTTGAAGTGCGCGCGTTCCCAGAAGGTGTGCAGCAGCGGCCACAGCGCCTCCTTGGAGAAGCGCCGGTAGAAGATATCCACCTGCCGTTTGGTCAGCGGCACGCGCGCGGCGACGAGGTTGGGATAGCGGCGCGGCTCGACGGGCGTCACCGCCTCGAAGGGGCCGTCGTCCGGCTCATGCACCGACCACGCGACCCACGAACCGTCGCGGCCGTCGGCGAAGAAGCTCAGCAGCGTCGGAATGATGCCGTTGGGCGAGCGCGGACGGCGGCGCTCGAGATGGTCACCCACGCGGACTTCTTCGTAGGGCAGTCGGTGATAGACCATCACCAGGCGGGCGCGCCCGGTCTCATGCACCGCTCCCGACCATTCATGTTGAGCGGACACGAAGCCGAAGTGCTTCAGGGCCGCGAGGATGCCGGCGCAGCCGGGCTCGTCGCTGTGGAGGACGTCGGGACGGCCACGGGTAGCTTCCAGCAGGCCGGCTTCCGCGCCGCCCACGCACACCGCCCTGTAGCCGGCGCGGATCATCGACAGGTCGTTGAGCGTGTCGCCGGCGACCAGCACGCGCCCGGCGTCCACCTGAAGATGCTCGATCAGCGCGCGCAGCGTCGAGCCCTTGTTGACGCCCACCGGCAGAACGTCGAGGTAGCGGCTCCCGGAGTACAGCAGTTCACAGTGCAGCCGCCGGGCCTGCACGCGTACCGCTGCGGTCACGGCCTCCGCGGAACACGCGTAGGAGCAGCGCCGACGCTGCGGCACGTGCTGACGGGACAGCCCAGGGAAGTGCGCGAAGGCTTCCGCGACGGCCTGTTCGCCGGGCCAGCGCGCGTCGATGCGCGCCTGCAGCGGCTGCACGGGTTCAAGTCCGACGCCGCGGACGATGGTGGCACCGACGTCACAGATGACGTAGTCGGGCGCCGGTACGGTCGGGTCCGCGAGCAGCGGCCGCACCGACTCCAGTCCGCGGCCGGTGACGAATACCAGGCACACGGCCGTGCTGCGCGTGATGAGCCGGTACAGCGCGGTGCGCGCGTCGGCGTCGCCGGCGAGGAAGGTGCCGTCGAGGTCGGTGGCGAGCAGCAGGGCAGTGCCCGCGGCGCCGCCGTCCCCGCCTTCGTGCGCGGGTAACTGGATCGCGGGCGGTGCGCGGCCCTGTGAGTCGGCACCCACCCGGCGTCTCGCTCAGCGCCCCGGCGGAGACGGCATTCGCGCCGTCCGCGCTGCGGGGTAATCCGCGCGGGCCGTGTCGCGGCTCATCGGCTCAGCGCACGCCGGGCAGCATCATCCGGCCCGCCAGATCGAACATGATCCACAGCGTGCCGCCGACGATCAGCACCAGCAGCACGGTCGAGAACAGGATCAGGTGCAGGTCCTCGCGCTTCTGGCGCAGGCCGATGTGCAGGAAGAAGCGGAAGTGCACGACCATCTGCACCAGCGCGAAGGCGCCGATCAGGTAGTAGAGCGCCTCACGCGGCAGCACATGCCAGCGCACGATCGCGAAGGGCACCAGCGTCAGGAGCAGGGCGAGGATGGCGCCGGTGATGTAGGCGCGCATTTCGCGGCGGTACAACTGCTTGCCGCGCGTCGGGTCGTTGCGGTCGCGCCGGGCGGGCACGCGCGCGTTCATGCCAGCCCTCCGAGGTAGACCACCGAGAAGATGGCGATCCAGACGAT
>DASVGQ010000116.1:0-3855 GCA_036379455.1 Nevskiaceae bacterium | reverse complement strand
GACGCCACCATCGCGGAGAACATCGCCTACGGGCTTGAGCAGCAGCCGCCGGACGAAAGGATCCTCGAAGTCGCGCGGCTCGCCAACGCCATGCCCTTCATCGAGCGCCAGCCGGAGGGTATCCACGCACGCGTCGGCCAGCGCGGGGCGCTGTTGTCCGGTGGCGAACGCCAACGCGTGACCATCGCCCGCGCGCTGCTCAAGGACGCGCCGATCCTGTTGCTGGATGAGGCCACGTCGGCGCTTGACAGCGAATCCGAACATCTGGTGCGCGAGGCGTTGGACCGACTGATGGTCGGCCGCACGACGCTGGTCATCGCGCACCGGCTGTCGACCGTCCAGGACGCCGATTGCATCGTCGTGCTGGACGGCGGACGCGTCGTGGAACGCGGTACGCATGCGCAGCTTCTGGCGTTGGGCGGCGCCTACGCTTCGCTCTATCACCTGCAGTTCCACGAGCCCGCCGCCGTGGCGTGAGGACTTGTCTGGAGCGGCGCTGGTACGAGGCGCGGCCGCCGATGGCGGTGCTGCGTCCGCTGGCGTGCGCATACGGCGCCGTGGCGGATGCGCGCGCGCGGCGCCAGCGGGACGCAGCCGAGAGCCTGCCCGTTCCCGTCGTCGTCGTCGGCAACGTCGCGGTCGGAGGAACGGGCAAGACGCCATGCGTGATCTGGATGGTCGGGGAGCTGCGGAAGCTTGGCCGTGAACCGGGCGTGTTGAGCCGGGGCTACGGCGGGCGCGGCCCGTTTCCGTGTCTCGTCGACCGCGATATGCGGGCAGTGCGCTGCGGCGACGAGGCCGCGCTCATCGCGCGCCGCTGCGGCGTGCCGGTCGCCTGTGCACCCGACCGCGTGCTGGCGGGGCGCGCGCTGCTCGCGGCTCACCGTGACGTGGACGTGCTGGTGTGCGACGACGGCCTGCAGCACTATCGCCTGCGGCGCGATCTGGAGTTGTGCGTAGTCGACGGCGCGCGCGGCTTTGGCAACGGCTGGCGACTTCCCGCGGGACCGCTGCGTGAGCCCGCGTCGCGCGCCCACGAGTGCGCGGTGCAGCTGGTGAACGGGGCAGATGCGGCGCCCTACGGGCCGCACGCGCTGCGCTTCGATCTGCGGGGGGAATGTGCACAGAACCTCGATAGCGCGGAACGCCGCTCACTGGAGAGCTTTGCGGATGCACCGGTCTGCGCAGTCGCGGGCATAGGCCATCCGGAGAGGTTTTTCACCGCACTGCGGCAGGCCGGCCTGCGGCCGCGCGTACGTGCGTTCGCGGATCACCATCGCTATCGCGCGCGCGACTTCGCCTTTGCCGGCGACGCGCCGGTGCTCATGACGGAGAAGGACGCCGTGAAGTGTGAAGGGCTTGCCCCCGGCAAGCTGTGGATGGTCCCGGTCGACGCGCGCTTCGCGCCTGCAGCGGCTGCCCGCGTCGTCGAGCTGCTCGATCGTCTGCCGCGGCCGCGGGCGCGATGACGCCCGTGCCCGTCGCCGTTCCCGCCCATGCGCAACGGCCCGGCGCGCAGCCGCGGGCGCTGCGGGAGGCGCCGTCTCTTCCGCCTCTCACACGCACCCAGAGGATGGGCGCGTGGTGGCGGATGCTGTTCGTCGACTACGCAATGTTCCGCTGGTTCTTCAACCTGCGCGAGGAATTCGCGCCTGGCGTCTATCGATCGGGGCATCCGATGCCCTATCAGCTGCGCGGGGCCGCGCGCGCGGGCGTGAAGACCGTGTTGAGCCTGCGCGCTCCGGATGCGGATCTGGCCTCCAACCGCCTGGAATGGGACGCGGCCCGGCGCGTGGGCATGAAGGTCGTGCACCTGCCGCTTGCCTCGCGCGAGGCGCCTTCCGCCGAAGACGTCCTGGGTTTGGTAGCGGCATTCCAGCAGCTCGACCATCCCCTTTGGATCCACTGCAAGTCCGGAGCAGATCGCGTCGGCTTCGCCGCGGCGGTATACCGTCTGGCCGTGCTGGGGCGTCCGATCGAGGACGCACGCCGGCAGCTGTGCTTCTGGTGGCATGGGCACGTACGTCAAGCCCGCACCGGGATCCTCGACACGGTGCTCGCGTGCTACGCGCAGGCGAACGCACGGCAGCCCGTCTCGTTCGTCGATTGGGTTCGCACGGGCTATAACCGCGACGCGATCCGGAGAGCGTTTCGCGCACGCTGGTGGGCCGGCGTGCTGGTCGATCGGCTGCTGCGCCGGGAGTGACCGGTCGCCGGTCGGCCGTGCAAGAATGCCGCCAGTCCCGATCGCGGAGCCAGACAATCCCATGGACAAGCGCTTGCTCGACATCCTCGTGTGCCCGGTCACCAAGGCGCCCCTCGAATGGCATCCGGAGCGGCAGGAGCTGGTCTGCCGCGCCTCACGCCTGGCCTATCCGGTGCGCGACGGCATCCCGGTCATGCTTGAAGAGGAGGCGCGCCCGCTCAGCGACGAGGAACTGGCGGAGAAATGAATTTCTTCGTCGTGATCCCGGCGCGCATCGGATCCACCCGCCTGCCGCGCAAGATGCTGCGAGACTTGGGTGGTTTCCCGTTGGTGCGCTGGACGTGGCAGGCGGCGCGGCGCAGTGGCGCGATGCGCGTGGTGGTGGCCACCGACAGCGAGGAGGTGGCGGCCGCCTGCACCGCCTTCGGTGCTGAAGTGCGGATGACGTCGGCGGCGCACGCCTCGGGGACCGACCGCGCGGCGGAGGTCGCCGAAGCGGAGGGCTGGCGCGATGACGCGGTGGTGGTGAACCTGCAGGGTGACGAGCCGCTCATGCCGCCGACGCTCGTCCAGCGCGCGGCGCAGCTGCTGGAAGATGATTCCGACGCGCAGATCGCGACTCTGGCGCACCCGCTGACGCACGTCGAGGACTGGCTGAACCCGAATTTCGTAAAGGTCGTGAGGGACAGTCGCGGCCGCGCCCTGTATTTCTCCCGCGCGCCGATTCCCTGGCCGCGCGATGGCGTCGCCGCGACGCCGCGGCTGCCGCCTGACGGGCTGGCGCTGCGACACATGGGTCTTTACGCCTATCGCGCGGGCGCGCTGCGGCAATTCGCGGCGCTGCCGAGGTCGTTACTCGAGCGCTGTGAGTCTCTCGAGCAGCTGCGCGCGCTTGAGCACGGCTTTGCGATCGCGGTAGGCGTCGTCGATCGCCAGCCGCCGCGGGGCGTGGATACCGCCGACGATCTACGGGTCGTGGCCGCGCAGCTGACCGCCAGCCGCTGAGCCGCGCTCGCTTCCTCGGACGGCGCCGTCGCTTTCTGCGCTCCGGCTGCAACGCCGTTGCACGGCCGAGATCGCGCCGCCACGACGGCTGGCGCGCATCTCCAGACTCTCAGGCGGCGGTTGAATCGCTTCCGCTGGGTGATCCGGACGGCGCAGGCGCCGGCTCGGCGTGTGAGCGCTCGCCGTCGACCGTCGCCGGGGCCGCGGATGGGGTTCCGGCAGCCGTCTTGACGGTCGTCGGCCGTTCCGCTTCCGCGACCCCCGATCCGCTGGCAGCACCGTCGTGCGGCGAGGGCGCTGCGGAGGCAGTTCCGGCGTCGTTTGACGTCCCCGTGCGCGGGGTCATCGCTTCCAGCGTGGCCGGCGCCGCGGCACCTTCGTCGTTGTGCGTCGCGCGCACGGCTTGGCGCGCCGGGTTCGCCGACGGCAACGCCACGTCCGGCGGCAGCTCGACGGGCGTCGTCGCAGGCGCGTCGGAATCGGCGGGGGCGTCTCCGGAAGTCTGGTTGGCCGCGCTCGCGGAGCTTTCGCCGGTGGACGTGCGGCGGCCGTGCCCGCGCCCCCGGCGACCGCGACGGCGCCGGCCGGAGCCCGGGCTGCGGGTACCGTTGGCGGCGCTCTGACCGGGCCCCGCTTGCTGAGTT
>DASVGQ010000115.1:0-5329 GCA_036379455.1 Nevskiaceae bacterium | reverse complement strand
GAAGGTCTCGCTGGAAATGGGCGGAAAGAACCCGACGGTGATCTTCGACGACGCCGACCTGTCGGACGAGAAGCTCGGTACGATCGTGCGCTCGGGCTTCGCCAACCAGGGCGAGATCTGCCTGTGCGGCTCGCGGGTTCTCGTGCAGCGCAGCATCTACGATCAGTTCAAGGGCCGCTATCTGGCGCGCGTCAAGGCCCTGCGCGTCGGGGACCCGCAGGACCCTTCCACGGATCTGGGTGCCATCGTCTCCGAGCAGCATCACAAGAAGGTGACGGACAGCCTGGCGCGGGCGCGGGATGAAGGCGGCACCGTACTGTGCGGCGGCGATGTCCCGCGGGTCGGCGGCCGGTGTGCGAACGGCTGGTTCGTCTCGCCCACCGTCATCGAAGGCTTGCCGCAGGCCTGCGCGACGAACCGCGAGGAGATCTTCGGCCCGGTCGTGACGCTCATCCCCTTCGACGACGAGGACGAGGCCATCGCCATGGCCAACGACACGAACTACGGCCTCGCAGCCTCCGTATGGACGCGCGACCTGTCGCGCGCGCGCCGCGTGTCGGCGGCCATCGATTTCGGCATCGTGTGGATCAACTGCTGGCTGGTGCGAGACCTGCGGACGCCCTTTGGCGGCGTCAAGCACTCGGGCTATGGACGCGAGGGCGGGACCGACGCGCTGCGGTTCTTCACCGAGCCGAAGAACATCTGCATCGGCGACTGAGCCTTGCCGAACGACTCGCTGACCGGAGGTCCCCGCATGCGGCAGCCGAGCCAAGGCACCGTCTACCTGGAAACAAGAGGAGCCTGCGTATGACCCCCGAATCGATTGCCCGCTACGGCGAGGCGCTGCATCGCGCGCTGGTGGACCGCAAGCCGTTGGAGCCGCTGACGCAGCTCGAGCCGGGCATCACGGTCGAGGACGCCTACCGCATCCAGGAAGTGATGGTGCGGCAGCGGCTGGACGCGGGCCAGCGGGTGGTCGGCAAGAAGATCGGCATTACCTCGAAGGCGGTGCAGGACATGCTCGACGTGCGCCAGCCAGACTTCGGCCAGCTGCTGTCCGGGATGGCCTACGCGGAGGGCGCGCCGATCCCCACGGGTACGCTCATCGCGCCGCGCGCGGAGGCGGAAGTCGCCTTCGTGCTCAAGCGCGACCTCGACGGGCCGGGTGTGACGGCGGCCGACGTGCTGCGTGCCACGGACTTCGTGCTGCCGTGCTTCGAGATCGTCGACTCGCGCATCCGCGACTGGAAGATAAAAATCCAGGACACGGTGGCCGACAACGCTTCCTGCGGCGCCTTCGTGCTCGGCGGCACGCCGCGCAGCCTGCGCGGGCTGGATCTTTCCGTCGCCGGCATGGTGGTAGAGAAGAACGGCGAAGTGGTCAGCACCTCGGCCGGCGCCGCGGTGCAGGGCTCGCCGGTCAACAGCGTGGTGTGGCTGGCCAATACGCTGGGCCGCCTCGGCATGCCCTTCAAGGCCGGAGAGGTGATCCTGTCCGGCTCGCAGTCGCCGCTGATGCCGGTGGTCGCGGGCGACGCGTTCCGGGCGAGCGTCGGCGGGCTGGGCGGCTGCTCCGTGCGTTTCAGCTGAGGCCTGCCATGACGCTCGACGACAAGACCCTCCGCGCGCTGGCGGCGCACCTGGAAGAGGCGGAGATCGGGGCGCACGACGTCACCAAGATCACCGACGAACACCCGGGCCTGGACAGCCAGGACGCCTACGCCATCCAGGACGCCATCCGCGCCATCAAGGCGGAGCGCGGCACGCGTGTGGTGGGCATGAAGGCCGGCCTGACCTCGCGCGCGAAGATGCAACAGATGGGCGTGGAGACGCCGATCTTCGGCCTGCTGTTCGACTACATGGCAGTGCCCAACGGCGGCGACATCGACACGTCGCGGCTGATCCACCCCAAGGTCGAGGCCGAGATCGCCTTTGTCCTCAAGCAGCCGCTGGCCGGGCCCGGCTGTCACGTCGGCGCGGTGCTGGCGGCGACCGACTTCGTCGTGCCGGCGGTCGAGATCATCGACTCGCGCTACCGCGACTTCCGCTTCGACCTCAACAGCGTGATCGCCGACAACACCTCCTCGTCGCGCTTCGTCGTCGGCGACGTCGCGCGCGACGTCGAGGGCCTTGACCTGCGCACGCTCGGCATCGTCATGGAGAAGAACGGCGAAGTCGTCGCGCTGGCGGCCGGTGCCGCCGTGCTCGGACACCCGGCCGTCGCCGTCGCCCAGCTCGCCAATCACCTCGCGCGGCGCGGCCAGTCGGTGCCGGCCGGCACCTACATCATGAGCGGCGGGGCGACCGCCGCGGTGGCCGTCCAGGCCGGCGACGCGATTGCCGTGCGCTTCCAGGCGCTGGGCAGCGTCGCCATGCGTTTCACGTAAACGGATCACGAACGCCGCGCGCGGCTTCCGGATCCGTTGACTCACTCGCCAGGAGAGCTTCGATGGCAGCTGCAGGAAAGGCGAAACCCAGGCGCAAGGGACGGGCGGCGTCCGCGCCCGACGTCGAGGCCGACCGCGCGCTGTGCCTGCGGATGTTCCGCACCATGGCGCTGCAGCGGGCGGTGGAAGACCGCATGGTGACCATGTACCGGCAGGGCGAGATGCTCGGCTCGGTGTTCACCGGACACTGGCACGAAGGCATCGCGGTGGGCGCGGCGGCGGCGATCCGGCCGGACGACTACCTCTGCCCGATCCACCGCGACATGGGCGCGCACCTGTGGCGCGGCATGCCGGTGGCGCAGATCCTCGACAGCTTCCTCGGCAAGGAGCCGGGCACCACCCACGGGCGTGACGGCACGCTGCACTACGGCCGCCACGACCTCCGCATCTACAACCTGCCGAGCCACGTACCGGACAACTATCCGGTGGCCACCGGCGCCGCGCTGGCCTTCAAGTACCGCGGCGAGGACCGCCTGGCGCTGGCCTACTGCGGCGACGGCGCCACCGGCAACGGCAACTTCCACGAGGCCCTGAACATCGCCGCCGTGATGGACCTGCCGTGCATCTTCATCGTCGAGAACAACCAGTACGCCTACTCCACGCCGCTGCGCCTGACGACGCGTGGGGAGATCGTCGACAAGGCGGTGGGCTACGGCATGCCGGGCGTGAAGGTCGACGGCACCGACGTGCTGGCCGTCTACCGCGCCACCGCCACGGCGGCGGTGAGGGCGCGCGCGGGGCAAGGGCCGACGCTGATCGAGGCCGTCACCATGCGCATGCACGGCCACGCCGAGCACGACCCCTTCGACTACGTGCCGCGCGAGCTGCTGGCCGCGTGGGCCAAGCGCGATCCGGTCGAGCTGTTCGCGAAAAAGCTGCGGGAGCTCGGCCACGCCGCCGCTGCGGACATCGCCGCCATCCGCGAGGACGCGCACAGGCAGGCGCTGGAGGCGCGCCGCAAGGCGCTCGCCGGTCCTCTGCCGGATCCGGCAGGCGTGGAGGAGGGGGTCTATGCCGACTGAGCAGCCAAAGGCGGAGGAAGTCACCTACCTCGACGCTATCTCCCAGGCGCTGGCCGCCGAGATGGAGCGCGACGAGAACGTCTTCATCCTCGGCGAGGACGTCGGCCAGTTCGGCGGCGCCTTCAAGGTCACCAAGGGCTTTCTCGAGCGCTTCGGCGCGCGCCGCGTGATCGACACGCCGATCGCCGAGACGGGCTTCACCGGCATGGCCGCCGGCGCAGCGCTCAACGGCCTGCGGCCGGTCGTCGAATACCAGTTCGCCGACTTCATTTCGCAGGCCTTCGACCAGATCATCAACGTGCTGGCGCGCCACCACTACCGCACCGGCGTGCCGATGCCCGTCACGCTGCGCTGCCCCTTCGGCCCGCGGCTGCGGGCCGGCCCGACGCATTCGCAGAGCATCGAGTCCTACTTCGCGCACGTGCCGGGGCTGAAGATCGTCGCGCCGGCGACGGTGGAGGACGCCGGCGGGCTGCTGCTCAGCGCCATCCGCGACAACAACCCGGTGCTGTTTCTCGAGAGCAAGTACCTCTACCGGCGCCTCAAGGTGCCGGCGCCACTGGAACTCCAGCCGGTGCCGCTGGGCGCGGCGCGCGTCGTGCGCGAAGGTACCGACGTCACGCTCGTCAGCTACTCGGTCGGCGTCCAGCAGGGCTTGGAGGCGGCGGAGGCGCTCGGCAAGGAAGGGATCTCGGTCGAGGTCATCGACATTCGCACGCTGGTGCCGCTGGATCTCGACACCATCGTCGCCTCCGTCACCAAGACCGCGCGCGCCGTGGTGCTGCACGAGGCGGCGCGGCGCATGGGCTACGGCACCGAGATCGCCGCGGAGATCGGCGAAGCCTGCTTCTGGTCGCTCGACGCGCCGGTGACGCGCATCGCCGGCAGGAACACGCCGATTCCGACCAGCCCGCCGCTGGAGGATGCCGTCACGCCGCAGACCGCGGACGTCATCGAGACGCTGCGCCGGGTTGCGCGGGCGTGACTCGCCGTACGGAGATCGGGGACTGCCATGACTGACGCCGTACGCGACATCCGCATGCCCAAGCTCGGTGAATCGATCGCGGAGGGCACCATCGCCGAGTGGATGAAGAAGGTCGGCGATCGGGTGGAATTCGACGAGCCGCTGTTTCTGGTCGAAACGGACAAGATCGCCACGGAATTCCCGAGCCCCGAGGAAGGCGTGCTGCTGGAGATCCTCGCGCCGACGGGGGCTACGGTGCCGGTCGGCGCGCTGCTGGCGCGCATCGGTGCGGCGACCGAAGCGGCAGCGCGAACGACAGCACCCGCGGCACCGCCGCCGACCGGCGCGCCGTTGGCACAGGCCGCGGCATCCGGACCATCGGCGCGGGCCGCGCGACACGGGCGGCTGCTGTCGCCGGTCGTGCGGCGGCTGGCGTCGGCGCACGGCATCGACCTCGAGCGGCTCACCGGCTCCGGCGCCGGCGGCCGCATCACGCGCGAGGACGTGCGGGCGGAGATCGCACGGCGGAGGGCATCGACCGTAACGGCCACAACGCCAGCTGCCGCGACATCCGTTGCAAAGGCGGCGTCCACGCCGGCTGCCGAGGGCCTCGTGCCGCCGGCGCCTGCTGCCGCGGCCGGCCCCGTGGCTGGCGGGCGCGAGCAGGTCGTGTCGCTGTCGCGCATCCGGCTTGTCACCGCCGCGCGCATGGTCGAGTCGCGGCGCATCTCGCCGCACGTCTGGACCTCGGTGGAAGTCGATCTCGAGAACGTCGCGAAGCTGCGCGCGAGGCACAAGGAGCGCTTCCACGCCGAGACCGGCGCGTCGCTGAGCTACCTGCCCTTCATCATGCGGGCCGTGTGCGACGCGCTGCACGCCTACCCGGCGGTGAACGC
>DASVGQ010000114.1:0-5519 GCA_036379455.1 Nevskiaceae bacterium | reverse complement strand
GTGCGCGTGCTGCGCTTCGACGCGGACGTGCGCGTACAGGCCAGCGGCGCGTACACGGACCGGCAGACGCAGGTCATCCAGGCGCTGACGCGCACCGGCGCGCACGCGCTCAACCCCTTCATCGAGCAGTACTCGAAGTCGATGGCGCGGCTTACGGTCGAGTCGGCCTGGATCGTTGAACCGGACGGCCGTCGCGTCGACGTTTCCGCGGCGGACATCACCACGCGCCCCGCCCCGGCGCCGGCCGGCTCCGACAGCTCGCCCGTGTACGACAACAACATGATGGTGAGCATCGTGCTGCCGGGCTTCACGAAGGGTGACGTGCTGCATCTGCAGACGCTCAAGACCCAGTTCGAACCCTACTTTCCGAAGCAGTTCTTCGACGCGTGGGGGCCGGCGGCGGAGGAATCGGCGCGCAACGAGCGCGTCGTCGTGCGCGGCCCGGCCGGCATGAAGCTGCGCGCCGCGCAGCGCGGCGGCTGGACGGTCACGCGCGCGGCGCAGGGCGGCGGCGCGTTGTTCACGGCCACGCTCGCCGTCCACCACGCGGAGTTCCACGGCACCTCGACCGTGGATTCCGCGGACTTCAGCCCGGTGTTCGAAGTCACCAGCTTCCCGAGCTGGGCCTCGGTGGGCGCCGCCTACTGGGCGCGCGCAAAGGACAAGGCCGAAGTGACGCCGCTGGTGCAGCGCGTGGCCGACCAGGTCGCGGGCAAGCTGCACGGCTGGGCCGCCGTGCAGGCGCTGTACATGTGGGAGGCGCAGCACATCCACTACATCGCGCTCGAGCTCGGCGCCGGCGGCTTCGTGCCGATCTCGGCGAACACCACGCTGGAGACCGGCTACGGCGACTGCAAGCAGTACTCGACGCTGCTCGAGGCGCTGCTGGCCGCCCGCGGGATCACCGCCTGGCCGGTGCTGATCAACTGGAGCAACGGCTTTCGCCTGCTGCCGCTGCCCGCGCCGGATTTCAACCACGCGATCGACTACCTTCCCGCGTACCACACCTTCCTCGACGCCACCGGGCAATTCGAGACGCCGGGACAGCTCGCGGTCGGCGAGCGCGACAAGGAGGTGGTCATCAGCGGCCCGCATCCGCGCCTGGCGCAGACGCCCGCGGCCGACCCGGCGCGCAACCGGCTGGCCTATGACGCCACGCTGCATCTCGCGCCCGACGGCACGCTCACCGGGCAGGCGACCATGACCACGTCCGGCTGGTGGGCGTGGTTCAACCGCATGATCTTCTCCGAGGTGCCGCCGGCCGCCTACGGCCGGCTGATGAACCAGCTGCTGGCGCCCAGCGGAGGCGGCAGCGGCAGCTTCCAGCCCGGGAATCCGACCACGCTCGACCGGCCGATGCGCGTCGCGGCGCGCTGGAGCACGCCGGCCTATGCGGTGGGGGGAAAGACGCTGAGCGTGCCGTTGCCGGCCGGCCCCTATCTGGTGCCGAGCATGGGCTCTACCTCGGACCCGATCGCCTCGCTGGCCGCCGTCGCCGGACCCGAGACCCGCCGCCACGACCTGAGCACCTATTTCGGCGAGGTCGACTGGCGCAGCACGCTGACGCTGCCGAGCGGCTACGCGCCGACCTGGCTGCCGCCGGACGTCAACCTGCACAACGCGGCCGGAAGCTTTCGCTACACGCTGAGCGACCATGACGGCACGATCAGCGCCCGCTATCGCCTCCGGCTCAACCACATCGTCTACACGCCGGCGCAGTACCCGGCGCTGCGCGCGCTGCTGCTCGCGGACCTGCGCGCCCAGCAGGCCCCGCTCGTGTTCCACCGCGGCTGACATGGAAAGCCGGAAGAGATTCGCCGCAGTCGCGTCGCTGGCGCTGCTGCTGGCGTGCGCGGCGCCGCTGGCGCGCGCCGAAGCCGCGCCGGCCGCTGCGGCCGTCAACTACCGCATCATCAGCCAGTCGATTGCGCTCGACGTGCACGCGGACGGCAGCTACACGCGGACGGTGTCGCGGGTCGTGGAGCCGCTCACCGTTGCCGGCGTGGCCGACGTCGGCCACTTCGAGATCACGTATCCGGCCAACTTCGCAGCCGTCAAGGTGCTGGCCGCCTACACCGAGACGACCGACCACCGCCGCCTCCCCGTCCCACCCTCGCAGATTTTCCACCAGTCGACCTCCGCGGCCGTCCAGGCGCCGTTCCTGAGCGACGGGCACGTGATGAGCCTGCTGTTCCCGGGCGTGACACCCGGCGCGCAGGTGCATCTGCGCTACGTGGAAACCTTCACGCACGCGTACCTGCCGGGCGTCTACGCGGTTTCCGAGGCGCTCGCGCCACAGATCCCGGTGGCTACGACCGATATCCGCATCACCGCACCGCACGGAACGCCGCTGTACTTCAACGCCCGCGGCGCGTGGCAGCACGCGCGCAGTTCCACGGCGGACACCGAGACGCTGACCGCTACCGCCTCGTGGCAGGACGTGAGCTTCCCGCCGGCCGGCAGCGCCGACATCACGCAGTACGCGCCGATGGCCGTGCTGAGCACGGTCGACGGCTGGACGGCGCTGGCCGCGGCCTACGATCGCCTCGCCAAGGACTCCACGGCGCTGACCCCGGCCATCCGCAGCGCGGCGCGCACGGCGGCAGCGGGCGCGAGCGGCGAAGCGGCGGTCGCCAACGTCTACCGCTGGATGCAGCAGAACGTCCAGGCCGTGAACGTCGACTACGCGCACGCCGGCTTTGCGCCGCCGGCACCGGACGCGACGCTGGCGCGCGGCATCGGCGACAGCAACGCGACCGTCGCGCTGCTGTGCGCGATGCTGCGAGCGGAGGGCATCGACGCGGTGCCGGCGATGGTGTCCGAATCCGAGCGCTTCGTGCCCTTTCCCGGCGTCGATCCCGCCGCCTTCGACCACTTCCTCGCCTTCGTCCCCGCCTACGGACTGTTCCTCGACCCGAGCACGCGCTATGCCGGCGTCCACGAGCTGCCGACCGCAGACCAAGGGCGGCCGGTGCTCATTACCGGCACAAAGGCACGGCTCGCGCGCACGCCCGGCCCGCCGACGGGACAGATCGATACGCATGAGGTGCAGGAGCTGCGGCTCGACGCCAACGGAGATATCGCGGGCCACAGCGTGATCCGCGCGACGGGCTGGCGCGCCATGCAGCTGCGCCGCGACGTGCTCGGCGACCGCTCCGGGCGGCGCTTGCAGCAGTTCATGGAAAACAGCTTCCACCTCGACGGCAAGGCCGGCTCCATGCAGCTCGTGTCCGTCACGAACCGCGATGCGCTCGACAAGCCGCTGGGGCTCACGCTGCGGTGGCTCGAGCGCGGCGTCGCCGTTCCCGGTGCGCAGACCGCGTTCCTGCTGCCAAGCCCGGGCACCATTAACGCGATGCTGGCGCCGTTCACGGACGAAGCCACGCGGACGGTGCCCACCGTGGTCCGCCCGGTAACGATCGAGGAGGAGGTCCATCTGCGGCTGCCCGCCGGCGCGACCCTCGAGGGGCTGCCGGCGAACCAGACCGTGAACGCGCCTTTCGGCAGCTACCGCATCGAGTATCGCAATGAAAACGGCGAGCTCGACGTGGAGAAGCGTCTCCAGCTCACGCGCTTCGTCATCACGCCGCAGGAATATCCGGCGCTGCACCGGCTGGCCGTCGCCGCGGTCAGCGCCAACCGCCGCGCCGTCGTGGTCCGCGACCTCGCCGCGCAGGCGAAGTAAGCGCTTCGCGCCCCGCGGTACGCCGCGCCCGGTTTTCACTCGCCGCCGCGTCGGTCCTCCAGGCCGGGACTTCGCCCGCGAGGAAATCCTGATGAAAAAGCCATGGCCGCGGATTCCCGTGCCACTGTGCATCGCGCTCGACGCGGGCGTCCTGTCGGCTACGGCCCAGGCCGCGCCCAAGGTGATGTATCCGCTGACGGAAGAGAACGCCCGCATCTTCGGGACGCAGGGCGACCGCTGCACGAACGGGCTGCTGTTCGCATGCGCCGCGCCGGCGCAGGAGAAGGCACCCTGATGGCCTCGCGAACAGGCTGCAGTCGGCGCGTCGCCGCTCAGGCGTTCGGCGTTTCGCTCTGATGCAACGCCTGTAGCGCCTTCGCCGGCATGGACCTCAACAGCTGCTGGCGCCGCGCTTCGAGGCGCGCGCGCTCGGGCGCGCTGATGGAGCCGAGCCGCAGGCCTGCGTCCAACTCGCGTACCGCGATGACCGTCTGCTCGCGAGCGATGTAGTAGTTCGACATGTCGAAGGCGGCGTCGCCCTTGTTGTGCAAGGCGAGATCCGCGCGCGCCATCAGCTGCCACATGCGTGGGCTCGACCCATAGGAAGGGTGGTCGTCGAGGAGCACGCCGCGCGCGCGTCGCGGCCGCCCGTCGGCGATGAGATCCGCAGCGGTGCGCAGGATGGCCGGCTCGTAGTCCGGGTTGGCGTGCAGCACCTGCTCGTCGATCCGCACGGCGCGCGGCGTCTGGTCGAGCCCGCGGTAGATGCGCGACTCGAGCAGCAGGACGTTGCGCTGCCCCGGCCACGCGGCCAGCAGCGGCCGGAGCGCGGTCAGGGCCTGGCGGTTGTGGTCGAGCTCGTGCAGCGCCATCGCATAGCCGTAGCGATTGCCCGGCGTCGCGTGGCCGCTGTCCAGCTCGGTGTGGAAATAGACGAGCGCGTCGCTCGGCAGGTTCGCTTCCAGCACGCGCGCCCGCGCCCGCATCAGCGCGAAGCTGATCGAGAAGGGCAGATGCACCGGGTGGAATTCCTCAGCCCGTTCCGCAGCCTGCGCGATGCGGGCGGACAGCGGCGGAGTCTGGTCGAACGCCGGCGGCACGTAACCGTAGAGCTGGCTTTGTTTCTCCAGTTTGCGGAACAGGTCGGCCATCGCCACCGGGTTGTAGCCGGCGCGCTCCAGCGTGCCGACCTCGACGCGGTCCGAGCCCATTTCCATGCGCCGCGTGTAGTCGATGTAGCTCTGTGCGTTCACCGACTCGCCAGCCAGCAGCCCGCCGACCGCGGCCTGCCCGCCGCTGCCGGTTGCCAGCGCCGCGCCGGTGACGGCCAGCACCCCGGCCCAGCGCGCCAGCGAGTCGGCGACCGGGCGCGCCATGCGCCGCGCGATGTGGTTCTGGGTCACGTGCGCTTCCTCGTGCGCCAGCACCGAGGCCAGTTCGCTGACGTTCGCCACACCGGCGATGGAGCCCACGTTCACGCCGATCGTCGTGCCCGGGATGGTCTCCGCGTTGATGCTGCTGCTCGCCAGCAGCAGGAAGCGGAAAGCCGGTGGATGCATGGTGCCGTTCACCGCCAGCCGCCAGCCGACACTGTCGATGAGGTTCTGCAGCTGCGGGTCGGTGACGATGTAGTTCGCCGCGTACATCTCGGCCACGTCCTGATTGGACATGGCTTGCGCCTTCTGCGGCGAGAGCTTCGCATCCGCCGGCTGGCCGAGGTTGGGCAGCGCCTCCGGGAAGGGCAGCCGCGCCATCGCGGTTCCCTGCCACAGCAGAGCGACCGCCGACGCGGCGGCCAGCGCTGCGCGAAGCCTCTTCACCTTGCCGCCTCGAC
>DASVGQ010000113.1:0-5111 GCA_036379455.1 Nevskiaceae bacterium | reverse complement strand
CAGCTGCAGGTCGCGGTGGATCGCATCCAGCGCCGGCGAGGAGAACTTCAGCCGCGCGAAGCCGCGGTACATGATCTGTACCGACGGCAGCATGCGGTACGCGGCGAAGCCGTAGAGGCCGAGGGCGGGGAAGACCTCGCCGATGTTCGTGGTGCCGGCCATGAGCGCCAGCGCGATGGCGATGAGCCCGGTGTAGCCGACGGCCTCGACCATGTACAGCGGCGACTGGCTGAGCGTGTCGCTGGTGGCGAGGTGGCGCGAGTAGAGCCGCGAGGCGCGATCGAAGCTGTCCTGATACGCCTTTGCGGCAGCCGTCACCTTCACGTCCTTGATGCCAGAGAACACTTCGCCGCAGGCCTGGAAGCGCCGGCCGTTCGACGATTGACGCTCGCGCCCGATGCGCTCGAGCCGGCGGCGCACCAGCGCGTAGATGGTGGCGTAGAGCAGGCCGACGACGACGATCACGCCGAGCGCGATCTGCCAGTCGTAGAGGAACATCACGAGCAGCATGGCGACGACCACCGCGCCCTGGGCGATGAGCTGCGACAGCGGCTGGATCAGGTTGAACAGCAGCTGGTCGACTTCCGACAGCACGTTGCGACTGAGCGTGGAGGAGTGGTGCGACAGGAAGAATTCGTAGGGTTGGTGCAGGTAGCGGGCGAGCAGGCGCGAGCTGATGGAATGGCGCTGCAGGTGGATGAAGCGGTTCATCAGGTGCAGCGTGACGGTCTTGTAGGCCGAAGAGATCAGCACCATCGCGATCGACGCCAGCCCGAGCGCCGCGATGAAGCTGCGCGTGCCGTGGAAGCCGAGGCCAGAGTAGGCGAGGTGGAACCAGCGGTTCGTGTGGATCAGCGCGGGCTGCGCGAGCACCGAGAGGAACGGCATGATCGACAGCACGCCGCCGGTCTCCGCTAGCGCCATGATGGCGATGAGGACCATCATGCGCACCGCGCGACGCCGCTCCGCCGGCGTGAAGATGTCCCAGATTTTTCGCAGCTCTTCGATCATGCGACCTGTGCGTCGCGCTTTCGCGCCGTGTCTTGCGGCAGTTAGCGTAGCCTACGGACGTCGCGCGCCACGTGGCGTCCGCGCCACGGTCCGGCAAGCGCCGTACCGCTGGCACGGCGTCGACCGCTCGCGCGGCTGCGTACCGACTGAAGGAGAAGACGAATGCCGACCGCTCGACTCGCCGTCCTGATCGACGCCGACAACGCCCAGCCGGGGCTTGCCGAAGCCCTGCTGGCGGAGATCGCGAAATACGGCGTGGCGACGGTCAAACGCATCTACGGCGACTGGACGCTGCCGAACCTGCGCAGCTGGAAGGACATCCTCGCCGAACACGCCATCCAGCCGATCCAGCAGTTCCGCTATACGGTCGGCAAGAATTCCACCGACGGGGCGATGATCATCGACGCCATGGACCTGCTCTACAGCGAGCAGCTCGACGGCTTCTGCCTGGTGTCGTCGGACTCGGACTTCACGCGGTTGGCGTCGCGCATCCGCGAATCCGGGCGCACGGTCTACGGCTTCGGCGAGCAGAAGACGCCGAAATCCCTCGTGGCGGCCTGCGACAAGTTCATCTACGTGGACGTGCTGCGCGACGGCGCCGACGATGGGGCGCCCGAGCAGCGACCGGTAGCCAAGGACGTGAAGCGCGACGCGCGCCTGCTGCGCCTGTTCCGCGACGCGCTGGAGGCGGCGGGCGACGAGGAGGGCTGGGCGGGGCTGGGCGCCATCGGCAGCCTGATCAGCAAGCAGGTGCCGGACTTCGATTCGCGCAACTACGGCTTTTCCAAGCTCAGCGCGCTGGCGCGCGCCCTCGGCGTCTTCGAGGTCGAGACCCGCAAGACCGGCGACGGGCATTCGCAGGCGATCTACCTGCGCAGCAAGCCGGCGGCGGCGTCCGGCGACCGGCGCGGTTCCAATCGCCAGAAATGAGAAAGGCCGGCATCCTGCGATGCCGGCCATTGGTTACAGAGTTACCGCGAGGCTTCAGGTTTTCGCCAGCACGTGGTGCGGCGCAAGCTTGACGTTCTTCATGCCCAAGGCCTGGGCGACGTCATACATTGCCTGGTTGAGGATGTAGTGCGTCACCATGTCCTGCGTTCCGCCGACCTTGTCGTTGATGTCCATCATCACCTGGTTGTGCAGCTCGTGCGAGATGGTGTGGTCGAACAGGTAGCCGGACCAGAACGTTCCGTCAGGAGCGGTTCCGGCCTTCACCAGCGCGGCCGCCAGCTTCGTGCCGTGCAGGTCTGCCGGCGCCGGGAGCTTGATGCCCTTCTCGGTGGCGCGCTTCAGGGCGTCATTGACGGCAAAGGTCATGCCCGTCACGAAGGTGTGGACGTTCTCCTTGCCGTACTGCTTGGTGAGCTTGGCGACTTCCGCGTTGACGGTCTTCTCGCCGAGCATGGTGACCAGCGCCTTCGAGAACTCGAAGTGCTCGGGTCCACCGCCCGCCTCGACCAGCGCAGCCGTCAATGCCAGATCCGGCTGGCCGCTGTAGATGGCGCCGCCGTACCAGTTGGTCGTCGCCTGCGCCATTGCGGCGCCGGCGAACATTGTCGCGGCGCACAGCAGGGCCGCACCCATCAGATGTCGCTTCATCGTGAATCTCCTTGTGACTAAAGGCCCGTCGCCGGGTCGGATAGGACGGCTTGCCGCGTGGCGTCGAAGCCGACGCGACGCGGGAAGCCGCCGTCAGGACGCAGCCCATCCAGCAGGCTGCGCGCCTGCAGTGAAACCAGGCCTTTGAACCGTTCGCCGAGCTCGCCGCCGAGCACGGCCAGCGCCGCGCTCTGGCGCACGTAGGCTTCGGCCAGCCGTACGACCAAGGGTTGGCGCGTCTCGATGCCGTGGACTCCGTCGCCCGTGTCCAGTTCGGCCGCCACGACGGCCTCATCGTCTGCGCAGACGACCAGCCAGCGCCCGCCGCCGGGCGCTTCAAAACCCGCGCAGCGATGCACCGTGCCGCAGCAGCCGCCGCATTTCTCGCGGCAGCCTTCCATGCACAGCGTGACGATCCTCGCGCCGCGCGCGTCGGCCTCCCGCAGCGCCGATGCAAGCTCCGCGGCTTCCGGGCGGTTGATGGCGATGAACAGGGAGCGCGCGGCGGCTGCCACGAGCCGACGCGCGGCGTCCAGTACCTGCGTGGTCGAGGAGAGCGAGTACACCGGGAGGGTCGCGGACTCCAGTTCGACCCGCGGCAGCGCCGCGTTGGCGCGTGCGAACAGCCGGCGCTGCTCGCGGCGCATGCCGGCGAGCAGCTCGGTCGTCGGCGTCGCTGCGTAGAACACGCCGCCGTGCTCGTCAAGCCGCCGCACCGCGCGCCGATCGACGAGGCGCTTGAGCACCGGGTAGACGTTGGCGCGCGGGATGTCCGCGCGCTTGGCGACTTCATAGCCCGACAGTCTCTGCTGTGGAGCCTGCGCCAGCGCCAACCACGCCTTGGCTTCCGTGCCGGTGAAGCCCAGCTGCTGGAGCAACCCCAAGCTCTCGTCCATTGTCCGGGTCACTAGTAGTAGTGAACGTTACTACTATAGTCGGAAGCCGTCGAAGGTCAAGTGCGAGGCGCCGGCGGGGCGAGCGCGGCGTGCGTCCACCGAGCCAACGCGATGAAGCCCACGATCCCGCGTCGCCCCGTACAATCCGCGCCCATGACCGCGCTGACGCTGGCCCTGTCCAAGGGGCGCATCCTCGACGACAGCCTGCCGCTGCTGCAGGCCGCCGGCATCGCGCCGACCGGCGATGCGGAGCGGCTGCTGCGGCTGCCGTCGCAGGATCCGGCCGTGTCGCTACTCGTCATCCGCGCCACCGACGTTCCGACCTACGTCGCCTACGGCGCCGCGGATCTCGGCATCGTCGGCAAGGACGTGCTGATGGAGCACGGCGCGGACGATTTCTACGAGCCGCTGGACCTGCGCATCGCGCGCTGCCGCATGGCGGTGGCGACCACGCGCGATTCGCCGCTGGTGAAGGGACGGCGCGTGGGCCATCGGCGGCTGCGGGTGGCGACGAAATATCCGACGATCGCGCGGCGTCATTTCGCCGAACGCGGCGAACAGGTCGAGATCATCAAGCTGTATGGCTCCATGGAGCTGGCGCCGCTGGTAGGGCTGGCCGACGTGATCGTCGACCTCGTGGCGACGGGCAACACGCTGCGCGCGAACGGGCTGGTGGAACTCGAGACAATCTGCGAGATCAGCGCGCGCCTCGTGCTCAACAAGGCGGCGACCAAGCTCAAGCACGACGCCTTGCACGCGCTGGTCGACAAGCTGCGGGAGGCGGTACATGACTGAGGCGGACACGCTGCAGCTGCGGCGGCTGGACACGACGGACAAGGACTTCGACGCGGCCTTCGCGCAGCTCATGGAGCGGGCACCGGAGCAGCGGCCGGAGGTCGCACGGGCCGTGGCTGAAGTGGTCGCGGCCGTGCGCACGCGTGGCGACGCGGCGCTGCTGGAGTTCACGGAGCGCTTCGATCATCTGCGCGCGGCCTCGGTGGCGGAGCTTGAGGTGTCCGTCGCGCGCCGTGAGCAGGCGTGGCGCGCGCTGCCGGCGGATCTGCAGCAGGCGCTGGAGACGGCGGCCACGCGCATCCGCAGCTACGCGCAGCATCAGGGCCTCGAGCCCTTCGAGTTCGAGGACGAGTACCGCAACCGGCTGGGGCAGCGGATCACGCCGCTGGACCGCGTGGGCCTCTACGTACCGGGCGGCAAGGCGGCGTATCCGTCCTCCGTGCTGATGAACGCGGTGCCGGCCAAGGTCGCCGGGGTGGGCGAGATCATCATGTGCGTGCCGGCGCCGGGGGGCGCGCTCAACGACTCCGTGCTCGGTGCGGCGCATCTTGCCGGCGTGGACCGCGTGTTCACGCTGGGCGGGGCGCAGGCGATCGCGGCCATGGCGTGGGGCACGGACACCGTTCCGGCGGTTGACAAGATCGTCGGTCCGGGCAACGCCTACGTGGCGGCGGCCAAGCGCCTGGTCTTCGGACGCGTGGGCATCGACTCGATCGCGGGTCCGTCGGAGGTGATGGTGATCGCCGACGGCGGCACGCCGCGGACCCTGGCGCTCGACCTGTTCGCGCAGGCGGAACACGACGAGATGGC
>DASVGQ010000112.1:0-12178 GCA_036379455.1 Nevskiaceae bacterium | reverse complement strand
GCGCGCATCGCGCAGGCGCGCGTCGATGGCGCCGAGCAGCGCGAATGGCTTGTCGGACAGGCCCGCGAGGTCAACGGCCACGATCAGCCACGCGCGTCCGCTTTCCTGGCCAGCTGCGCCCGCACGGCGCCTACCAGCTCATCGCGCGTGAAGGGCTTGGTCAGGTACTCGTCGCAGCCTGCGAGCCGACCGCGCGCACGATCGAAGAGCCCGTCCTTGTAGGACAGCATGATGACCGGGATCCCCGCATACTCCTCGTTGGCCTTGATCAGCGCGCAGGCCTGATAGCCGTCGAGCCGCGGCATCATGATGTCGATGAAGATGACGTCGGGGCGCTGCTCGACGACCTGCGCCAGTGCCTCGAAGCCGTCCGCCGCGGCGATGACCCTGAAGCCTTCCCGTCCCAGCAGCGTTTCCGCCGTCCTGCGGATCGTCTGGCTGTCGTCCACGACCATGACGGTCGCCGTCGAAACGCCGCCCGCCTCAGCGTCCGTAGTCACTCGATTCACCCCGATGCATGCCACCAGTGCCCGCTGCAAGCAGCATACCAAGCGCCGCGCACGCGCTCCGCATAGCATAAGTCGCGGTCCGCGTTTGCGCGCCGTCAAACCGGCTTTGCGTTACGCTGTCCGCGCTGGTTTTCATCGCTTGTGAATCATGTCGCCACCCCCCGATTCCGCCGTTCCCAACCTCACGACCGCGCGCCGCGCGCCGCTGCTGCGCTTCGAGTCACTGCTGCGCGAGCGAGCGGCAGACATCGAGGCGTGGTTCCGGCAGCAGTGGCTGAAGACGCCGCCGCCGCTCTACGGCTCCGTCGATCTGCGCAACGCGGGCTTCAAGCTCGCGCCGATCGACACCAATCTGTTCCCTGCGGGGTTCAACAACCTCAACCCGGCCTTCGAGCATCTGTGCATCCAGGCGCTGCAGGCGGCCTTCGAGCGCATCATGCCGACGGCCTGCGGCGTGCTGTTGGTGCCGGAAAACCACACGCGCAACACCTTCTATCTCGAGAACGTCGCCGTCCTGAAGCAGCTGATCCGCGACGCCGGCTACAACGTCGAGATCGGTTCGTTGCGTGACGACCTGCTGCAGGCCGAGACGCTCACCCTGCCCACCGGGCACGAGCTGCGTCTGCACCCCATCGAGCGCACCGCGGATTACGTGCATGTCGGCGACTACATCCCCTGCCTCGTGATGCTCAACAACGATCTTTCCGCGGGCCGCCCGGCGGTGCTTGAGAACCTGCGCCAGCCGGTGGTACCCCCGCTGGGCGTCGGCTGGTCGTCGCGGCTGAAGACGCAGCACTTCGCGCAGTATCGCAACGTTTCCGCCGAATTCGGCGCACTGCTCGACATGGATCCGTGGTGGATCGCCCCGCTGTTCCGCAACTGCGGCAACATCAACTTCAAGACGCACGCCGGCGAGGACTGCGTCGCCGGGAACGTCGAGCTGCTGCTTGAGGACATCCGGGCCAAGTACAAGGAATACAACGTCCAGGAAGAACCCTTCGTCATCGTCAAGGCCGACGCCGGGACCTACGGAATGGGCGTGATGACCGTGCACAGCGGCGACGAGCTGCGCCACCTCAACCGGCACGCACGAAAGAAGATGAGCGCGACCAAGGGCGGTCGTGAGGTCGACAGCGTCATCATCCAGGAAGGCGTGTACACCTTCGAGCAGGTCGAGAGCGATGACCACCGGTCGGAGGAGACCGCCGAGCCGGTCGTCTACATGATCGACCACTACGTGGTGGGCGGCTTCTACCGTGTGCACGGCGGCCGCAGCAACCAGGAGAATCTCAACGCCCCGGGTGCACACTTCAAGCCGCTTTCCTTCGCCGAGCCCGGGCTCCATCCCAGCCACGGTGGCGAGGCCGACTGTCACACGAACCGCTTCTACGCCTATGGCGTGGTAGCGCGGCTGGCGCTTCTGGCGGCAGCGCGCGAGATCGCCCACGTGCGGGCCCGCGAACCGGGCGTCGAACAGGCGGTCCCGGTGGCGGTTGCCTGAACCCAGCTGCTCCCTGCCACCGTTTCTGCCCTCGAGACGCACCGCGTGAAGACGCTCGGCGTGGTCATGGATCCGATTGGAGCCATCAAGCCCTACAAGGACACCACGCTGGCGCTGCTGCTTGCGGCCGCGAAGCGCGGCTTTGCGCTGCGCTACTTCGAGCCACAGGACCTGTGGCTGCGCGGAGGCATCGCCTGGGGCCGCGCACGCGACCTGACGGTCCGCGACGACAATGACGACTGGTACCGCTTCGACAGCGAACCTCGCGCACAGCGGCTCGGCGAGCTGGACGTCATCCTCATGCGCGTGGACCCCCCCTACGATCTGGAGTACGTGACCACCACGTGGATCCTGGACCGCGCGATGGCGCAAGGCGCGGTGGTCGTGAACCGCCCGGACGGTCTGCGGGACTGCAACGAGAAGGCCTTTGCCGCGTGGTTCCCCGAACTCACGCCGCCGACCCTCATCTCGCGCAACGGCGAGGAGCTCCGCGCCTTTCACGCCGAGCACCGCGACGTCATCTACAAGCCGCTCAACGGCATGGGCGGCCAAGGTGTATTTCGCGTGCCGGCCAACGGCTACAATCTGGGCAGCGTGATCGAGCAGCTCACCGGCTACGGGCACCACACCATCGTCGCGCAGAAATTCGTGCCGGAAGTGGTCGACGGAGACAAGCGGATTCTCATAGTCGACGGCGAACCCGTGCCGTACTGCCTCGCGCGGCTCGCCAAGCCGGGCGAGCTGCGCGCCAACCTCGCGGCCGGCGGCCACGGCGAAGCCCGCCCGCTCACCGCACGCGACCGCGAGATCGCAACTCGCGTCGGGCCCGAGCTCCGTCGTCACGGGCTGCTGTTCGTCGGCCTCGACGTGATCGGCGACTATCTCACCGAGATCAACGTCACCAGCCCGACCTGCAGCCGCGAGATCGACGCGGCCTGCGGCACGGACATCGCCGGACAGGTGATCGACAAGCTGCCGCGCGCCAATCCTGCGCGCTGATCACGCGCGCCTCGTGGCGGCCGCGGCGCGCTTGTAAAGCACCCGCCGCGTCCGGATACTGGGTGCATGACCAGCAGCACTTCATTGAAGAATCAGTTTCTGGTCGCGATGCCGTCACTCAACGACGGGATCTTCGACCGGTCGGTCACGCTGCTGTGCGAACACAACGACGAGGGCGCGCTCGGGCTGGTGGTCAACCGCCCGACCGACCTGCACCTGCAGGCCATGCTGGATCACATGCACGTCGCGCACGAGAGCCTCACGGGCGATCCGATCGTCTACTGGGGCGGGCCCATGCAGCCGGAGCGCGGCTTCGTCGTGCATGACGCGCCGGGCGAATGGCAGTCCTGCCTGCAACTTGCGGATGACCTTTTCGTGACGACCTCGCGCGACATCCTCGCGGCGCTGGGCCGCGGCGAGGGCCCCAAGCATTATCTGGTGGTTCTGGGATACGCGGGCTGGAGCGCGGGGCAGCTCGACCAGGAAATGCTGGGCAACGTGTGGCTGAGCACGCCGACGGATCAGAGCGTGCTGTTCACGCGGCCGGCGCCCGAGCGCTGGCTGGCGGCCACTAGGCTGCTAGGCCTCGACGTCAACCGCCTCACCAATCTCACCGGGCACGCCTGAGCAAGGTGGTCGGCGGGAACGCGCTCTGCCTCGCCTTCGACTACGGCCTGCGGCGCATCGGCGTAGCGGTAGGTCATCCCTCCACCGGCCGCGCCCGGCCGCTGAAGACCATCACGCAGCGCGGCGACACCGATTGGCGCGCGATCGAGGCGGTGGTCCGCGAATGGTCTCCCGGCCTGTGTGTTGTCGGCCTGCCGCTCAATGAGCACGGCGGCGGACAGGAGATGACAGCTCGGGCGCGGGATTTCGCGCGGTCGCTGGAACAGCGCTGCCACGTACCGGTGCGGTTGTGCGACGAGCGGTTCTCCTCGCGCAGCGCCGAGCAACTGCTGCGACAGGCGCGCGCTTCCGGCGAGCTCCGACGCCGCGTGCGGAAAGGTGAAGGGGACGGCGTCGCCGCGTCGCTGATCCTCGAGCAGTACCTCGCATCACGCGAATAGGCTGGACACCGCGCTCCGACCGCGGCGCACGGGAAACGATCACTCGGCCACGGACGTTGCGCGATAATGCGCGCGCCCCTGAGGGTGGTCGCCACCACAGCAATGATTCCGAGTCCGCAGATCGATGCCGACGGCCACCTGCGCCACCTCATCGCCATCGAAGGTCTGCCGCGCGCGCTGCTGGAGCGGATATTGGACCGCGCCGATCGCTACGCCGCCCAGGCACGTAACGGCACGAAGAAACTGCCGCTGCTGCACGGGCGCACCGTCGTCAACCTGTTCTTCGAACCTTCGACGCGCACGCGCACGACCTTCGAGCTGGCCGCGAAGCGCCTGTCGGCGGACGTCGTGAACCTCGAGCTGGCCACCAGCTCGACGACCAAGGGCGAAACGCTACTCGACACGCTGCGCACGCTGGAAGCGATGCAGGTGGACCTCTTCGTGGTCCGCCACAAATGCAGCGGCGCCGCCGCCTTCTTCGCGCGCAGCGCGAGCCCTGGAGTGGCCATTCTCAACGCGGGCGACGGTCGCCACGAGCACCCGACCCAGGCGCTGCTCGACATGCTCACGCTGCGCCATCACCTCGACGGCCGTCGTTTCAGCGACCTGCGCGTCGCCATCGTCGGCGACATCCTCCATTCGCGCGTGGCGCGGTCCGACATCCACGCCCTGCACGCGCTGGGCGCGCGCGACGTCCGCGCGGTCGGCCCGCGCACGCTGGTCCCCGAAACGCTCGCGCAGCTGGATGTCACGGTCCACCACGAGCTGGAACCCGCGCTCGACGGCGTCGACGTCATCATGCTGCTGCGCCTGCAGCGCGAGCGCATGGTCGGCGCGTTGCTGCCCTCAGCCACGGAATTCCATCGCGACTTCGGTCTCACGGCCGCCCGCCTCGGCGCGTTGAAACGCGACGTCATCATCATGCACCCCGGCCCCATCAACCGCGGCGTCGAGCTCGCCGGCGAGCTGGCCTACGGCAAGGCCTCGGTCATCCTCGAGCAGGTGCACAACGGCATTGCCGTGCGGATGGCGGCCATGGCGGAGATCCTTGCTCAGGAACCGGCGTCGTGACCAAGGCGCACGCGGCTCCGGTGTGCGCGTCGCTTCCGCGCCGGAAGGATGCGGTTACATGAACGGGAAGATCGACAGTCCGGATACGGGCACGGCAACGCCCGCCATCCACCGCGGCGCGGAACCCGTCATCATCGAGCACGTGCGCCTCTTGGACCCGCACGCGCAGATCGACGTCGTGGCGGATGTGTCCGTCGAGCGCGGCGCGGCACAGGTGCTGGAACCGGGCGCCGAGGCCGCCGGCGTCAGGCGCATCGACGGCGAGGATCTGTGGCTGATGCCGGGCGTCGTGGATCTCTGCGCGCGCCTGCAGGAACGCGGTCAGACCGACCAGTCGAGCTTCACGCGCGAGACATCGGCGGCCCTCGCGCGTGGCATCACGGTGCTGTGCCTGCCCTCAGACACGCGCCCCTGCATCGATGACCCATCCATGGTCACCCGCGTGCAGGACATCTCCGCCGCGGCGGGGGGCGCGCAGGTGCTGCCGCTCGGCGCCCTCACGCAGGGCCTGGAAGGATCGGCTCTGGCGGAAATGGACGCACTCAAGCGCGCCGGCTGCGTGGGCGTGTCCAACGCCGGGCGTCCGCTCGCCGACGCGCGAACCGCGCGGCGCGCCCTGGAATACGCGGCGGGGCTGGGGCTGACCGTGCACGTCCAGCCGCAGGATGCGTCGCTCGCGGCGGGAGGCTGCGCGCACGACGGCGCCGTGGCCTGTCGCCTGGGGCTTCCGCCCATCCCCGTGGCCGCCGAGACCGTGGCGTTGGCACAGTGGCTCGCTCTGGTGGAGGACACCGGCGCGCGGGTTCATTTCGGACGGCTGTCCAGTGCGCAGGGCGTACGCCTCGTGGCGGCGGCCAAGGCGCGCAGACTGCCGGTCACCGCCGACGTGGCCGCACACCAGCTGTTCCTGTGCGACGAGGACATCGAAGGATTCGACGCGCAGTGCCACGTCATTCCCCCTCTGCGGGACCGCGCGGATCGCACTGCGCTGCGCGCCGCGCTGGCGGAAGGCACGCTCGACGCGCTGTGCTCCGACCATCAGCCGCGTGAGCCGGACGCGAAGACCAACCCGTTCCCGATGACACAACCCGGCATCTCCGCGCTCGACACCCTGCTGGCACTCGGACTGCGGCTGGTGGCGGAGGGCGTGTTGACACCGCTGCAGCTCGCGCAGCGCCTGAGCGCGGCGCCAGCGGCCGTGCTCGGTGGGAGTCGGCGCTCGGACGCCGCGGCCGGCTGGATCCTCATCGACCCTGCCGCGAGCTGGCGACTCACGCCGGATTCCATGCTCAGTGAGGCGCACAACACGCCGTTTCTGGACCAGCCGTTCCGTGGGCTTACGCGTCGCGTATTCCTGCCGCCTGCAGACCACAAATGCGCGGGATAAGAATGCGTTGCTTGTGTTATCTTGCGTGACGGGCGCGACAGGTTTCGCTGGTCTCAGGGGAAGGGAAAAGGGCATGGCGCGCGTCATGGTGGTCGACGACTCACCGACCGACACCGAACATATCAAGACCATCCTCATGCGGGGTGGCTACGACGTGATTTCCGCGGATTCCGGGCGCCGAGCCATCAACTTGGCCCGCAGCGAAGCCCCGGACTGCGTCGTGATGGACATCGTGATGCCGGGCATGAACGGCTTCCAGGCCACGCGGGCGCTGCGCCGCGACCCGGCGACGACGCACATTCCCATCGTCGTGGTGAGCTCCAAGAACCAGGCCACCGATCGGCTGTGGGCGATGCGGCAGGGCGCGCGGCAGTACATCGTCAAGCCGGTGGAAGAACCAGAGCTGCTGAACACCGTCCGCCAGCTGCTCGCCGCGTGACCGCACGGCGCGGCCGGACGACCCGCCAGCCGACACCCAGAATCCGCAGGACCACCGGGATCACGGAAACGTACCCGCGCCACGGGCATCCGGCTCGGGCCGTCGGGCACCGCGAGGATGAGCAAGCATGGCCACACCCGCATCGCAGTCGTTGTTCCTGAAACAACAGATCACGGTCCTCGTCGTCGCGGTGGCCCTCATCGCCATCGTCATCGCGTCGATCCTGCTGTCGAATGCGGAAGCCACGCGGCAGGAAAAATGGAACACGCTGCTGCACAACGCCGAATCGACGGCTGCCGTGCTCAAGAGCCTGGCGGAGAACCGCACCCCTGACAACACTTCCGGCTTCTATTCGGTGGCACGCAACATCGCGGACATGAACCGCGAAGTGCGCGTGATGGGCAAGGGCGATCCGGCCACGGCCACTCCACCGATGCCGAGCAGCACACAGGTCCAGATCGCCGCCATCGACGCCATCTGGGACCGCATGCAGCAGGACGCCACGGCCGCGGAACGCGGCACCGCGAGCTTCGAGAAGATCGTCCAGGCGATCGGCCACAGCGGCGCGGCGATGGCGAAGACCCAGGAACAGATGGCGGGCGTGACGCAAGGTACCGCCACGCCCGAAGCCGGGGCCGGCCAGGCAGCCGCCGCGAACGAGGAACGCATCGTCACGCAGCAGGGCGAACTGCTCAAGCGCGTCGCTACCGCAAGCGGAACCCCCGCCAACAAGCGGACGTCGGCACCGGGCCGGTTCGCGGCCGAACTGGTGCGCCTGGCGCAGTCCATCCGCCAGAACAACACAACGCTGGCGGCCTCGGCAAACCCGCGGCTGGCCGCACTGGCGCGTTCGGTGACCGGCGACGCCGACTCCCTTGGCAGCGACGCCACCCAGCTCGCCAGCCAGGGGCCACAGCTCGACACGACCCTGCGTGCCGCGACCGCTACCTATCTGCGCAGCGCTCCGAACCTCGCGCCTGCCATCGGCGCGCTGGCGCGCGGCATGCAGACGCGCAACGCGGAAATCAATCAACGCTATCGCCTCATCACCTACGGCGCGGGCGGACTCGCGCTGCTGGCGCTGATTCTGCTGGCGCTACTGTTCATCTCCTCGCAGATCCGCATGCGGCGCCAGGCGCGCAGCAGCGACGAACGCCAGCAGCAGGCCATCCTTCGGCTGCTCGATGAGATCACGCCCTTCGCCGACGGCGACCTGACCGGCAACGTGACGGTGACGGGCGAATTCACCGGCGCCATCGCCGACGCCATCAACTACACCATCCAGACGCTGCGCGATCTCGTCGGCACCATCAACCACACGTCCACGAGCCTCGTGACCGCCGCCGGCCGGACGCGCGACACGGCGTTGCGCATGAGCCGCGATTCCGAGCGCCAGGCCAAGGACATCTCGGAAGTGACGACCGCCGTTTCGGAATCCAGCCAGCACCTGCAGCGGGTGGCCGGGCAGGCGCAGGAACTCGCGGAACAGGCGCACGCCTCGGTGCAGACGGCGCACACCGGTGCTGGCACCGTCAACCAGACCATCCAGCTGATGAGCGCGCTGCGGGAGCAGATCCAGGACACCGCCAAGCGCATCAAGCGGCTCGGCGAGTCGTCGCAGGAGATCGGCAACATCACGGAAGTCATCGACGACATCGCCGAGCAGACGAACACGTTGGCATTGAACGCCTCCATCCAGGCGGCGATGGCGGGCGAATCGGGGCGTGGCTTCGCGGTGGTCGCCGGCGAGGTGCAGCGCCTCGCCGAACGGGCGACCGCCGCGACCCGTCGCATCGAGGCGCTCATCAAGGCGATCCAAGCCGACACCAACGAGGCGATCGTGTCGATGGAGCGTTCCACCAGCAACGTGGTATCCGGCGCGCAGTCCGCCGAAGAGGCCGGCCGTGCGCTCGGCCACATCGAGAGTTCTTCGCAGCAGCTGGCCCACACGATCACGCAGATCTCGGTGGCGGCGCGCACCCAGTCGCAGGTCGCCGCGCAGATCACCGAAACCATGCAGTCGATCCGTGAAATCTCCCTGGCGACGGCCGGCTCCGCCGATCAGACCTCCAGCGAAGTCGCCGAGCTCAACGCCCTTTCGGACCGACTGAGAAAATCGGTGGCCGGATTCAAACTGCCTCAAGGGATGCGCAGCGGCGCGCCGCAGGCAGGCGCGGAAGCGAACCCGCCCCCCCGGCGGATGGACGCAAAGCAGGACGCCGCTGTCTTCGGGAATTGACGCCCCAACTGCTAAGATTCTCCGGTCGCACCCGAATTTCATCGAGCAGGCAGCCCCCCGGCCCCGTTGCCCGACGGATTGGTGCACGGCGGTTCCAGCCCGTGCACGGGCGACCGCTGTCGATCACACGCTCAGGCAGGGCACATGAACTATCAAGCAGATCTCAAGGCGCTGTTCGGACTCGATACCGTCAACTACAAGTACGGGCTCGGCAAGCCCGAGCTCTACCGTGACGCCATCGCGCACGACCGCGGGCGCGTGCGCCGCGATGGCCCGACGGACGCCCAGAAGGCGTTCGCGACGCGACTCGGAGAGAACGGACCGCTGGCCTACTACACCGATCCTGACTGCACGGGACGCCGCGTCCGCGATACCTATGCCGTCGCATGGCCGGAGGTGGCGGACAAGATCTGGTTCAAGGACGATCTCAACCGATATGAGCCGCAGGCTTACGAAGGGCTGCTGAAGCGCGTCGTCGCGTACTGCAACGCGCAGCACTCGACGCTCTACGTCAAGGACGTCTTCATGGGCTGGGATCCCGAGTTCGCGGTCCCCTACCGTTTCGTCGGGGAATACGCCACGCATGCGCTGTTCACGCACAACATGTTCCCCAAGGATCTGCAGGGCGTGAAGAACGTTGACGAAAGGCGCTGGACGATGCTCAACGTCCCGAGCTTCTTCTGTGATCCCAAGGTCGACGGCTGCCGTTCCGAAGCCGCCATCGTCATCGACATCCGCCACCGCATCTGCCTCGTGGCCGGGCGTGCCGATTACTCGGGCACCGTCAAGAAGACGATCTTCACGGTCGGCAACTTCCTGTTCCCGCAGCA
Organism: Nevskiaceae bacterium; assembly: GCA_036379455.1. Classification (GTDB taxonomy): domain Bacteria; phylum Pseudomonadota; class Gammaproteobacteria; order Nevskiales; family Nevskiaceae; genus SCRT01. The sequence continues at coordinate 2,136 of DASVGQ010000112.1, read as the reverse complement.
GGGGCGACTGTCGATGCACTGCTCGGCCAACGTCGGCGCAAACGGTGACGCTGCCATCCTCTTCGGCTTGTCGGGCACGGGCAAGACCACCCTGTCGGCCGATGCCAGCCGTCGCCTGATCGGTGATGACGAGATCATCTGGTCGGACAAGGAAGACGGCCTGTGCAACCTGGAAGGTGGCTGCTTTGCCAAGCTGATCGACCTCGACAAGCAGGCCGAGCCGGTCATCGCTTCCGCGCTTACCACACCCTTCGCCGTACTCGAGAACGTCCCTCCGCTGCCTGGCAAGCAAATGGAGGAGTGCCATCCGGACGAGCTCGACCTGTCGGATCGATCGATCACCGAGAACCTGCGCATCTCCTATCCACTGGAGATCAACCCGAACACCATGCCCGGCGGCCGTGGGCCGCAGCCGAAGACGATCGTGCTGCTTACCGCCGACGCCTTCGGCGTGCTGCCGCCGATCAGCATCCTCAACCCCGACGACGTGATGTACCACTTCGTATCCGGATTCACCGCGAAGCTGGCGGGCACCGAAGTCGGCGTCAAGGAACCGCAGCCAGCGTTCTCCGCCGGCTTCGGCGGACCCTTCATGTCGCTGCACCCGAACGTCTACGCGAAGCTCCTGGCCGAGAAGATGCAGCGCCAGAAAGCCCGCGGCATCCTTCTCAATACCGGCTGGAGCGGCGGCCCCTACGGCGTGGGTCACCGCATGAAGCTGTCCGTCACGCGCGCGTTGCTGAACGCCGCGCTGGCCGGTGAACTCGACGATGTGAAGACCGTGACGCATCCGGTGTTCAATCTCCGGATCCCGACGCGCTGCCCGGGCGTGGACAGCCATATCCTCAACCCACGCGACACGTGGGCTGACAAGCAGGCCTATGACGCTGCGGCCGCAAAGCTGCGCGAAATGTTCCGCCAGAACTTCAAGAACAAGGGCTTCGCATCCTTCGGCATCGAAGCACGCATGTAGGCCGTCGGCCCGCGCATCGAGCAGATTGCCGAACACGGGTGCACGCCGCGTGAAACGCCCGCGCGGTCGCCGGATTCGCGCGTGAACTACCTTGCGCACCTGTGGCTTGCGGACGCGACCGGCACATCTCCGGCCGGTGCGATCCTCGGCGACGTCGTCCACGGTCGCGTCGAGAACACGGTCCTGCCGGACGACCTCGCGCAGGGCATCCGGATCCATCGTCACGTCGACGCCGTGACCGACCGGCACCCTTTGACCCTGCGATGGCGCCACCGCTTCCCGCGGACCGAACGACGCCATGCGGGCATCGTTCTCGACCTGCTGTGTGATCACGCGCTGGCGATGGACTGGTCGCGGTATTCCGCGCGGCCGTTGGGACGCTTCGCGGACGACGCCGGGTACGAGCTGGCGGCGCAGGCCCTGTGGTTCGCACGCTACGGAGGCTGGACGCCGAACGCTGTCAGCTTCTCGGCGCTGCTGCGCTCCTATGCGCAGTGGCCGGGTTTCGAGCGGGCCGTTGAGCGCACCGCGCACCGGCTCCGTCGCCCGGACGCGCTGCTGCAAGCCGCCCGCCACGGCGCGCGGGTCCTCCCCGAGATCCGTGACGAATTGCCGCAGCTGCTCGGCGACCTCCTGCAGGCCGCACGGGAAGTCGACGACCGACAAAGTTACCGCTGAGCGGTTGCACGGCGTGGTCAGGCATCGACTGGCCCTACGCTTGGGCCGGGCGCCGGACAAGGCGGGTGTCCCGAGCATTGCGGTCGTCCGACATTCCACGGGCGATAGCCGGCGACCAGCGTAAAGCCCTCCGCAGCGATCCACGGCAGCGGCGATCGACCGACATCCGTCGCGCGCGACGAGCGCCCGCGAGCCGCTGCGCGAGAAGCGGATCGCAGGCTGCCGTTGAAGCGCCCGGGGCGCCCGACCAGCCGGCCGCGCTGTCGCCGCTCACGGCGATTGGCGACAATGCCGGATGCGCCCGTCCAGCTTGATTCACACGCCGCGTGGGGCCGGCTTCCTGCTGCTGCTCGCGCTTGCCCTGATCGTCACTGCCGGCGTCTACCGCAGCGGTCTCCACGGGGGCTTCCTGTTCGACGACTTCCCGAACATCGTCGATAACCGCGACCTGCAGATCCATGACCTCAAGCCGACGGACCTCGCAC
>DASVGQ010000111.1:0-2247 GCA_036379455.1 Nevskiaceae bacterium | reverse complement strand
TGGCGCATGCCGCCGGAAAGCTGGCCCGGGTAGCGCTCCGCCGCGTGTTCGAGCCCCACCAGCGCGATGTAGTAGTCCGTCAGCTCGCGCAACCGCGCACCGCGAATGCCGCGGATGCGCGGACCGAAGGCCACGTTCTGGCGCACCGTGCGCCACGGGAACAGCGCTTCGCTCGACTGGAACACCACGCCTCGACCGATGTCCGGCCCGGTCACGCGCCGCGCATTCACCAGCACTTCGCCGTCAATGGTTCCTGCTCCATGGGCGCGGCGGCCGATGAACCCTGCCGCCGCGTTGAGCAGCGTCGACTTTCCGCAGCCGCTCGGTCCGAGCAGGCACACGAACTCAGCGGGCTGGATCGTCAGCGACACGTCGCGGATGGCGACATAGGCGCCGAAGCGGATCGATACGTCGCGGAACTCGACGCTCTGGCCGGCCGCAGGCGCGGACCGGCCCGGTGAGGTGACGTCGCGGGATGCGGCCAATGGCGTCAGTGGTCGCCTGCCGGCGTGGCGTTCGTCGCGTTTGGCACGAGTCCGTGCACGATCAGCGCGTCGAGCGATGGCTTCGCCTGCAGGATCTTCTGCCGCTGCAGGAAGTCGAGCATGTTCTCGAAGTTCGTGCGGTCCTTCGCGTCGAGCTCGCGGACCCGGAAATCGATCTGCTCCACGGCCTGCTTGGTGAACGCCTCCGGAATCTGCGCCGCCTTCTTCGTCACGGCCGCCGTCATCTCCGGGTCGGCGTTGACCATGGTCGTCGCTTCCGACAGCGCGGCGAGCAGCTTGCGTGCCTGTTCGCGGTGATCCTGCAGCCACGCCTGGCGGACCGTGACCGTGGTCAGGAAGTGCAGGTGGAACTGGCCGATCGGCATGAGGATCTTCGCGCCCAGCGCTTCGGCGCGCGCCGGCCACGGGTTCCACAGAATGAAGGCGTCGATGCGCCCCTGGTGCAGCAGCTCCGGCATTTCCGGTGGCCCTGCCCGAACGATGGAGATCTTCGCCGCGTCGAGATGGAAGGCCTGGATGAAGCGGTCCGCCGCGTACTGGCTGAAGGTGCCTGGCACGACGCCGATGCGCTTGATCTGGTCGGGGTTGGTGATGCCAGGCGCGGCGGCGACCTTCACGTAGTCGCCCTTGCCTTCGGCAAACACGCCGATGGCGTTCAACGGCGCACGCGGCGCGCGGATGAGCAGGTTGAAGGCCGGAACGCCCGCCACGTCGGCGCTGCGCGCGACCAGCGCGTCGGCCGCTTCACCGGCGTTGGCATACTGCTGGATATCCACGTCGAGCCCGTGCTTCTTGAACAGTCCCTTGGCCTGGGCGACGAAGAATGGCGCGAAGGACGGATCGACGCCGACGGCCACGGTAATCGGCTTGTCGGCAGCCGATGCGGGGTGCGTGCCGGCAAAGCCGGCGGCGAACGCCAGCGTCGTGCAAGCCGTAAGCACTGCTGCCAGGCGACGATGTTTCATGTCTCTCCTCCTCGATGAAGCGTTGTCGTTGTCTTGAGGCGATCCGCGGCCGCCGCCAGCGGCCGGCGATCAGCTGGTGAAAGCCGGCAGCGGCGGGTGCGACCACCACGCGGGGCGGGAGATGCCGAGATCTTCCGCGACGACGCCTGCTACGTTGTAGCCGGGGGCCATCCACGACAGCGATGTCGGCCATACGGAGTTCGACAGGTAAAGCCCGGCAACGGCGCTGCGGTACGGCAGGCGCTCGTTCATCCACTGGCCCGCGATGAAGTCGCCGCCGACCGGGTTGCCGTGACACGCCGCCGGGTTCCAGTCCCAGTAGTCCTGCGGCGTGCGCAGCCGGAGCGAACGGACCACGACGTCGGGATCGAGCCGGCGGATGCGGTCGCGAATCCAGCTTTCGTAGAAGCCGCGTCGGGCCGTCCACTGGCCCTCGCCGAAGGGCCCGGTGCCGAGGCGGACGCGCAGGCCCGCGCCGCCGTCCGCGCCGCGGCCGTAGAGCAGCCAGAACTGCGTCAGCTCGATGTGGCCGAGGAACACGGATTCCTCCTGTCGCTGCGCAGCTTGCAGCCAATCGGTGCACGCGTCCCAGCTGTCCCACAGCAGATACACGCGCGGCGCGCGGTCGAAGCCCTCCTGCGCCCAACGCAGCGGACGGTCGAGCACTGCGTCAGCGGTGAAGACGGCGCGCCCGGCGCTGCGCCAGCCGGGCCGCAGGGGTTCGCCGAGCAGTTCGCCCGTCAGCCCGGCGCCGAGATCGCTGATCACCGCCCGCC
>DASVGQ010000110.1:0-2099 GCA_036379455.1 Nevskiaceae bacterium | reverse complement strand
AGCTGCAGCAGGTAATTCCAGCCGTGCGGATGCAGGGTGTCGCCCTGGTCGAGCCCGACGATTTCATTGAAGCGCTCGGACACGTGCAGTTCGTCGGTCTGCAGGTTCCAGTCCCAGATGCCGTCGTTGGAGCCGCGGGTGGCGAGCGCGTAGCGGTGGTGCGACTGCAGCAGCTCCAGCTCGGTGTGCTTCTGCCGGGTGACGTCGATCATCAGGCCGATCATGCGGTTGGGCCGGCCCGGCTCCACGTCGACGCGGCACAGGTCGCGCACCCACACCACCTGGCCGGACTTGGCGATCAGCCGGTAGCTCATCTCGTAGGCGTAGCTGTGGGTGGCGTGATAGGCGGCCTCGTCGATGACCAGCGCGTCGGGCAGGTCATCGGGATGCACGTGCGCGCGCCAGAAGCCCGGATCGGCGCGCCACTCCTCCACCGCGTAGCCGAACAGGCGCTCCACCTGCGGGCTGAGGAAGGTGTTGCCCACGCCAAGCTCGGCCTCCCACACCACGCCGTCGATGCGCTCCAGCAGCCGCAGGAAGCGCTGGCGATCGTCCATCAGCACCTGCTCGCCGATCTCGGTGAGCTCGATCAGCACGCCCTGGCGGCTGATCACGCGCTCTTGGGCGTCCGTGGTGGGGCTGAGCTGCAGGCGCATCCAGCGGTAGTCGCCGTCGGCCCGGCGCAGCCGGAACACCGGCATGCCGGCGCGCAGCGCCGCGGTGTCGTCGGGGTGCACAACATCGAGCAGGGAGCGGCCCAGCGCCGCGTCCACCGGGTGGCCGGTGAGGGTGTGCCAGGCGGGGTTGAGGTAGGTGATGGTCCACGCCGCATCCGTCTGCACCACGGCTTCGGGGAGCCGGTGCAGCAATCGGTCGAGCGGCGGGGGCGAGGACGGCATGTGGGAACCATGCTCACCGAAGCGTCACCGCGCCGTCCAGAGGTCGGCTTCGGCACACTTCGCCAAGCGGCATGTGAGATCAGGGGACAATCGGCGGGATGGTAGACAACGGCCCCGGCGGGACGGGCCGGGGCGGCAGCCCGTACCCCGCTGTGCCCAAACGCGTGACCGGGGAGGGGCCGCTTGACGGCCTTAACGGCGACTTTGTCCCGAGCTTGAGCGGGCGGGGTTCGTTACCGGCGCTTCGCCTGTCGGGTTTGCCCCGCCATTATCCGCGCGGCTTGCGTGGGGCCCGCTTCCTCGCGGCAGCGGTTCCGGTCGTCGGCGTGGCGGTTTCCAACTGTTCCAACCATGCCAGGTCATCCACGTAGGCGAGGAACGCGCGCAGGTAGCCGGGCGAGGTCTCGCGCATCAGGGCGATAGCGCGGCTGGCCAGCGCGGCGGAGTTGAGCGGGCCGGCGTCGGTGGGGGTGTGGGCGACGGCTTGCTGGAGCTGGCTGTCGGCGCGCAGGGTGGACCAGAGCTGGCGGACGTCGGCAAGCGCGGGGAGTTCCGGGTAGGCGCTGCGGTCGGTGCGCGCGTCGTGGGCGAGCTGGTCGGCGAGTTGCCGCAGGGGGCCGGGTGGGTGCGCTTGCGGCGCGGCATCCGGCGCTTCGTAGGGCACGTCCGCGTCGGCGGCACGCAGGTCGGCCAGGCGCGCATCAAGCAGGCGGCGCGCGTCGCCGTCGAGCGTGGCAGCGCGCTGCTGCAGCGACGCGATCAGCTGCGCGCGGATGGCCGAGGCGGTGTCAGGGTGCATGGCCGGAGGCGGCGGCGGTCGGCGCCGTGTTGGCGGCGGAGGCGCGCGGGATGGGGGCGATTTCCACCCGGCGGTTCTTCGCGCGGCCCGCTTCGTCGCCGTTGGCGCTGACCGGCTGCTGCGCCCCAAAGGCGGCGGCGAACACGGCGTTGGCGGGCACGCCGGCGGCGATCAGGGCGCGGGTGACGGTGAGCGCGCGCTGGGCGGAGAGCTCCCAGTTGTCGGCGTAGCGGCGGTTGTCGCCGTGCACGGGTTGGTCGTCGGTGAAGCCGCTGACCATCAGCAGTTCGTCGCGCGACTCGAGGTACTGCGCCAGCGGCGCGGCGAGGCTCTGGATCAGCTGCTGGCCGTCCGGCTGCAGCTGGTCGGAGTTGAGCGCGAACAGCAGGTTGCCGCGGATG
>DASVGQ010000109.1:0-5812 GCA_036379455.1 Nevskiaceae bacterium | reverse complement strand
CTTCTGCGGCACGATCATGCCGGCCACTGCCTTGGCGACGCTGCTCGCGCGCGAGCAGCGCATCAAGTCCGCCTTTCTTGTACCTGAGCGGATGCGCTGTCCGGTACGCGAAATACCGCGGCGCCATGTCCGGCTTGGCTGAGAACCCCATGAGCATGTCTATCGCGGCGGCACGCTGCGCCGACCACGAACCGGCATCCGCTCGCGGCCAGCCGCCTGCGTCGGTCGCGCAGCCACAGGGCGAGGTTGGGAACCGATTTTATATCTTCTCCATGCCCGGGATGACGGACCCTGCGCAGGGCGTGGAGCATCTGATCCGTCAGCCTGTCATCGGGATCGGGTTTCATGAACGTATCGAGCGCCTGCTGCCAACCTGCCTTCCTCGGATACACCGTCCACACCCGCAGGAAGCGCGAGCGCTGCTCGAACGTCGGCATGCGACGAACGGCACGCGACCCGGAACGGCGACCGGTTCGACCTCTGTGGCCTTGGTCTGTCAGGTCAAGTTTCAATCTGGCAGCAGCCTCGAGCAATGCCGCGGAGATGCAGCGTACCTCGTTCGAGGCGTAGCCGTTCGCGACCAGGGCGTCCAGCGCTCGCGTCGCGTCCAGTGGCAGTGGCCAGCCGGTGGCGCGCCGTGCGCCGCCCAAGCCATGCTGTCCACTCGCACGATGCCAACCGGTCCGCCCCAAGCTCACCGCGACGCCCTTCCTGTTCCGCCGAGGCGGCCCATCATATCTAGCGTTGAACCCAAGACGCCGCGCCGCTCAAGGTGCGGCTTCGGCGGCGAACGGCGATGAGCGCTTCCGTCACCAGACCAAACCTGTCGGTGGCAGGGTCAGCCGAGCGTCCACAAATTCACATTCGTGCGCGGCACCGCACACGATGCGCGCCCTCAGCTACAGCGAACCTGGGCACTCCGGATCGCGCTACCTACGCTAGCCTAACGGGCACCCAAAGGGCACGATGAGCAAATACGAAGAGGACTTAAAGTTGTAAGTTGTTGTTTTTTATGGTGGCCAGGGGCGGAATCGAACCACCGACACGAGGATTTTCAGTCCTCTGCTCTACCGACTGAGCTACCTGGCCACGACGCGAAGCCCTACGCCCGCGTGGGCGGAGAGGCGCGTATTAGACGAGGGGCGCGCAAAGCAAGTCAAGAACGGCGGCAGCGACGTGGCACACGCCGCGCTTTGACGCCTCGTGAACAATCGCACTACTCTGCATCAAGACTTTTACGGCGCAGAAAAATGAACGCCAATGCACAGCGCGCCGATGCCGCGCTCGCCGTTGTGTCGCTCGCGCAACGCTTCGCGGCGGTACGCAGTTTCACGGAATCGCTGGCGGCGGGGCTGAGCCCCGAGGACTGCCAGATCCAGAGCATGGAGGCGGCCAGCCCCGTCAAGTGGCATCTGGCCCACACCACGTGGTTCTTCGAGACGCTGGTACTCACGCCGCACGCACCGCGCTACGAGGCCTTCAATCCGGCCTTCCGCGATCTCTTCAACTCCTACTACAACCACGTCGGCGTGCCCTTCACCAGGCGCTTCCGCGGCTTCCTCAGCCGGCCGTCGCTGCATGAGGTGCTGGCGTGGCGCAAGCACGTGAACGGCGCGCTTCTGGCGCTGCTGGAGAAGGATCACGCGGCGGAGGTCGACGCGCTCGTCGAGCTCGGGCTGAACCACGAGCAGCAGCACCAGGAACTGATCCTCACGGATCTGCTGCACGCCTTCTCCCACAACCCGCTCACGCCGGTGTACCGGCCCGCTCCCGCGGCCAACGCACCGGCCGGCCGCGGCAGCCTGCGCTGGAAGGCCTGTCAGGAAGGGATCGTGACGATCGGCGCGGCTGACGACGGCTTCGCTTTCGACAACGAGCGACCGCGTCACCGCGAACTGCTGGCCTCTTACGCGCTCGCCGATCGGCTCGTCACGAACGCCGAGTACCGCGAATTCGTCGAGTCCGGCGCTTACCGCAAGCCGACGCTGTGGCTTTCTGACGGCTGGGCGACGGTGCAGGCGGAAGGCTGGGAACGACCGCTCTATTGGTCCGCCGACCTGCGCCGCGCGTTCACGCTGCACGGAACCCAGCCGCTGCTGGACAACGCGCCGGTGTGTCACCTCAGCTACTACGAGGCCGACGCCTTCGCACGCTGGGCCGGTGCCCGCCTGCCCACGGAAGCGGAGTGGGAACACGCGGCGGCCGGCCTGCCGATGGAAGGCCACTTCGTGGACAGCGGCGTGCTGGTGCCGACGCCGTGCGCAGCGGTCGCAGGCGACGCGCCGCGGCAGATGTTCGGCGACGTCTGGGAATGGACGCAGAGCGCTTACGGCGCCTATCCCGGCTACCGCGCCCCCGACGGGGCCGTCGGCGAATACAACGGCAAGTTCATGTGCAACCAGCTCGTGCTGCGCGGCGGCTCGCTCGCCTCTTCGCAAGATCACCTGCGCGCGAGCTACCGCAACTTCTTCCCGGCGTCGGCACGCTGGCAGTTCAGCGGGCTGCGGCTCGCAAAGGACGGCGCCTGATGGACGGCGCGGCCGATGGCTCCGAGATCGTCGACCTCCGTCCGGGGCTGCGCCAGTTCCGCGCAGACGTGCTGCGTGGCCTGTCGCTGCCGCAAAAGGGCCTGCCGTCGAAGTATTTCTACGACGCCGAGGGCGCGCGCCTGTTCGACGCGATCTGCGGGCTGCCGGAGTACTACCCGACGCGCACGGAGCTCGGCATCCTCCGCGCGCACGCCGCGGAGATCGCCGCGACGATCGGCCCGCGGGCCATGGTCATCGAGCTCGGCAGCGGCTCGGGCGTCAAGACACGGCTGCTGCTCGCCGCGCTCGAGGCACCCGCTGCCTACGTCCCGGTCGAGATCTCACCAGACTACCTGGCGCACGAAGTGCGGCGGCTCGAGGCGGACTTCCCCGCTCTCGACATCCTGCCGCTGTGCGCCGATTTCCAGCGCCCCTTCAGCGTGCCCGACATTGCGCCCGTCGAGCGCCGGCGCGTGGTGTTCTTTCCGGGCTCGACCCTCGGCAACTTCTCACCCGGGCCGGCGCGCGCGCTCCTGCGTCACCTGCGCGAGATCGTTGGCCTCGGCGGCGGTCTGCTGATCGGCATCGACCTGTGCAAGCCGCGCGACGTGCTGGAGCGCGCCTACGACGACAGCGCGGGCGTGACCGCCGCGTTCAACCTGAACCTGCTGGCGCGCATCAACCGCGAGCTGGGCGGCGACTTCGACCTGCAGCAATTCCGCCACCGCGCGCGTTTCAACGCGGACGCCAGCCGCATGGAAATGCACCTGCAGAGCCTGCGCGAACAGACGGTGCACGTGGCGGAGCGGGCCTTCCACTTCGCGCTCGGCGAGACCATCCACACGGAAAACTCCTACAAGTACGAAACGGCCGCCTTCGAGCGCGAGGCGCTGGCCGCGGGCTTTGCAAGCCGGCAAAGCTGGACGGACGCGCGCGGCTGGTTCGCCGTGTGGTACTTCGAGGCCGCCTGACGCGGCCGATCGCGTCGCGCTACGCGCCGGAAGGAAGCGCGATGCGCTCCAGCCCGCTCATGTAGGGGCGCAGCGCCTCCGGTATGCGGACGCCGCCGTCCTCGTCCTGGAAGTTCTCCATGATCGCGACCAGCGTGCGCCCGACGGCAAGCCCCGAGCCGTTCAGGGTGTGCAGCAGCCCGGTCTTCTTCGAGCCCGCCTCGCGCCAGCGCGCCTGCATGCGGCGCGCCTGGAAATCCGTGCAGTTCGAGCAGGAGCTGATCTCGCGATAGCGGCCCTGCGACGGCAGCCATACTTCCAGATCGTAGGTGCGGGCGGCCGAGAAGCCCATGTCGCCTGCGCACAGCGCCATGACGCGATACGCCAGGCCGAGCTTCCGCAGGATCGACTCCGCGTCCTGCGTCAGCTCCTCCAGCGCCTGCGCCGAGTCCTCCGGGCGCACCGCCCGGACGAGCTCCACCTTGTCGAACTGGTGCTGGCGGATCATGCCGCGCGTGTCCTTGCCAGCCGCGCCCGCTTCCGACCGGAAACATGGCGTATGCGCGACCCACTTCAGCGGCAGGCGGGACGCGTCGACGATCTCGTCGCGCAGCAGGTTGGTCACCGGAACCTCGGCCGTCGGGATCAGGTACCAGCCGCGCTCGGCGCTCGGCGAGTCCTTGAGCGCGAAGAGATCCTCCGCAAACTTCGGCAGCTGCCCGGTGCCGCGCAGCGTCGCCGCGTTGACGACATAGGGCACGTACAGCTCCTCGTAGCCATGCTCGCGCGTGTGGACGTCGAGCATGAACTGCGTCAGCGCGCGATGCAGGCGCGCCAAGGCGCCCCGCAGCACGACGAAGCGGCTGCCGGTCAGCTTGACGGCCGCGGGGAAGTCCATCATCCCGAGCGCCTCGCCGAGATCGACGTGGTCGCGCGCACCCGTCGCGGGGCGCGGCTCGCCCCAGCGCCGCACCTCGACGTTGTCGTTCTCGTCGCGCCCTTCCGGCACCTGCGGATCGGGCAGGTTGGGCAGCGTGAGCAGGAAGGCCTCGAACTCCGCCTGCAAGGCCGTGAGCGCAGCCGCGTTGGCCGCCAGCTCGCGCTTGGTGTTCTCCAGCGAATCCAGCAGCGGCGCCGCGTTCTCGCCGCGGGCCTTGGCCTGGCCCACCCGCTTCGAGCCCGAGTTGCGCGCCGCCTGCAGCGTCTCGGTCTGCGTCTGCAGGGACTTGCGCCGCGTCTCCAGCTGCGCGAAGCGCTCGAGATCGAAGGTGAAACCGCGGCGCGCGAGCTGCGCCGCCACGGCAGCCGGATCGGCGCGCAGGCGTTTCGGGTCAAGCATGGTCGTGCGAATCCACGGGTGGTGCGGCGCACATTCTAGCCAGACGCGCCGCGGCCCAACCGTCGCTTCGCGCCCGCGACCGCGCGGCAAACGGCTCGCCGCCTTTCTTCATCCGGCGCGCGACTCCGCGGCAACGTCGCCGACTGTCGAGAGCTCGTCGAGAGATGCAGGTCGATCAAGTCAGCTCTGAAAACCACTATCCTGTTGCCCCGCAAACCTCCGCTGGAGCGTGAAATGAGTGCAGCTTCCACCGCCGTCGTCGATCACGTCGTCCATCCCTGGCACGGCATCGACCCGGATCTCGACGCCGACGGCAACCTGACCGTCTTCATCGAACTGGTGCCCGGAGACAACCTCAAGTTCGAGCTCGACAAGCCGACCGGTTGGCTGCGCATCGACCGCCCGCAGAAGTTCTCCAGCCGCCCGCCGGCCATGTACGGCCTCGTTCCGCGCACCTACTGCGGCGCCAAGGTCGGCGCGCGGTGCACGGAGGTGACCGGCAAGCCCGGCATCAAGGGCGACGGCGACCCGATGGACGTCATGTTGCTGTCCGAATTCTCGCCCGCCTACGGCGGGCTGATCGCGCGCGCCCGCGTTGTGGGCGGCATCCGCATGATCGACGGCGGCGAAGCCGACGACAAGATCCTCACCGTACTCGATCAGGACGCCCTCTTCGGCAACGCGCACGACATCGGCGACCTGCCGAAGCGGACGGTCGAGCGCCTCCATCACTACCTGCTGACCTACAAGCAGCCGCCGGCCGAGGAGAAGAAGAAGGTCGAGATCGCCGAGATCTACGGCCGCGCCGAAGCGCTGAACATGGTGCGTCTGAGCGCGCAGGACTACCGCGACAAGTACGGCGTCTGACGAATCAAGCGTGGCGGCCTTCGTGCCGCCACGTCTCCCCAACACCAGACGCGGATGGCGCGGGCCCGCGTTCACGGCTAACCCCGCGTTAGAATGGCCGCGGAGATGACACGCCTCCAGTCGCGCGA
>DASVGQ010000108.1:0-15531 GCA_036379455.1 Nevskiaceae bacterium | reverse complement strand
AATCCGGCACTCCGCGATCGTTTGCGCCGCACGGATCGGATCGAAGGCGTCGGCCAGGTAGGCGCTGCCGCCCGAAGCGAGGCATTCGATCACGGCGTAGAGCGTGAGGCTGTAGGACACCGGGCCCGGCGCCAGCGTCGCCACGCCCGGCAGCGGTTCCAGATAGGCGGCTGAGACCGCGTAGTTCTCCCGATACTGCCGCCGCGTCTTGAGGAAGGCCTTCGGATTGCGCGTGGTGCCGGAGGAAAACAGCATGAGGAAGGGCTCGCGCCCGTCGCGCACCGCCGGAGCCTCTGCGGGCTCGGCGTCGCTCTCCAGCGCATGCAGCGCCGCAGGGGCCAGCACCGTGCCGCGCCAGCCCGCCGCCCGCAGCCCTTCGCCCAGATCCGCAGAATCCGACACGACGACGCCGATGCCGGCCGAACGCACGACGTTCACGCGATGCGCGAGCGGCCAGCGCGGATCGATGGTCGCGGAAACGCAGCGGTATCCGGCAAGGCCGGCCAGAATGCGCGCCGCCTCAAAGGCCGAAGCAACGCTGACCGCGACGATCGGGATGCCGCCGGTCTCCGCCACCGGTTCCGGCGGTTGGCGTTGGCCCGCCTGCACCTCGCGCACGGCGGCCATCAGCCGGCGCGAATCCTCCACGAGCTGCGCATAGCCCAGCCTCTGCCCGCCAGAGGCGATCGCCACGCGGCCTGGGTGCGTGCGAGCAACCTCGAGCAGCTTGCCGGTCAGCGGCACGGAAGGAAGGGATCGGCGGCACGGAGGATCATCGCCGCCCTACTCTAGCGGCCGCCCTCCCGCAATGCAGAAAAAGAGGGTCAGGTCCGCATTTTCGGCACGGCCTGACCCCGATGGCTCACATCGGTTCCCGGCGCCTTACACCGGGTCGAGATGCCACACGCCCTTCTCGAGCTTCACGACGAAGACCGAGCTCGGCGTGACGCCGTACATCTCCTTCGGGTGGAAGTTGTACACGGCCTGCGTGCCGGCCAGATCCTTCGTCGTCTGGATAGCGTCCTTGAGCGCGGTGCGGAACTTCTCCGTGCCCGGTGCCAGCTCCTTCGGCACGCGCTTGGCGGCGTTCAGGAAGATCAGGTAGTCATCGAAGGTATAGCTGGAGAACGCCGCTGGCAGCGGCTTGCCGACGACCTTCTGGTAAAGCTCGCGGTACTCGGTGCAGATGGCCTTCGAGGGATTGCTGTCCGGCAGGTCCGGAGAGATCTGCAGCGGGCCGGCCGCGGCGATCATGCCTTCGCAGGCGCTGCCGCAGGCCTTGATGAAGTTCTCGTCCATGTAGGCGTGCGTGCCGTAGATGTGGCCCTTGTAGCCATCCTTGGCGAATTCCAGGTACGGGAGCGCGCCCGGCGTGCCGGAGCCGCCGTTGATGACCGCGTCCGGATGCTTGGCCATGATGCGCAGCACCTGTCCGGAAACCGAGGTATCCGAGCGTGCGTAGCGTTCGTCGCTGACGACCTTGTAGCCGTCCTCTTTCTCGAACTTCTTCAGCGCGTCGTAGACCTCGTCGCCCCACGCGTCGGCGAAGCCGATATAGCCCACCGTCTTCACGCCGTTGTGCTTCATTCGCGCGGCAATCTTCTGCATGACGATGGCAATCGGCTGCGGCGAGTTGACCGTCCACGAATTCGTCGCGTTGTAGGGCAGCACGTGCGCCGCCGTGATGAACGGTGTGTGGTGCGCGCTGGCAACGGCCGAGACGGCCAGCGCCGAAGGCGTTGGCGCCGTGCCCATCAGCACGTCGACGTGATCGACCTCGACGAGCTTGCGGGCATCGCGCGCCGCGGTCGTCGGGTCGGAGCCGTCATCCATCGTGATGACCTTGATCTTCCGGCCGTCCACCTCGTCCTTGTATGTCTGGGCGACCTTCATGCCGTTGTCGAACGGAATCCCCAGCGACGCCACCGGTCCGGTCAGCGATGTGATGAAACCGATGGTGTACTCGTTGCCGGCGGCGAACGCTCCGCCGCTGGCTCCCAGCAGCCCGCCGACCGCAGCGGCCAGCGCCAAGCCGCGCAGCACATGTGCAGATCTCATACCGTTCTCCTCCACTTTCAGTTCATGAAGCGGCCTCTTGCCGGGCCGCCGTGCACAGCTCCGCTCGGACAGCGAGGATGCCGGCAAGGTTCCGCTGCGTGAAGGCGTCCGAAAAAGGCGCGTGCACCGTCGGGGCGTGGCCAGCCCAATGCACGCAGCGGGCTCTCTTCCGGCTCGGGAGAAGCGTGCGGAACGCGGCGCAGGAGCGCGCGTGCTCCCGGAGCGTTGCCCGCGTGGGACGCAGCCATCAACCCGCCGTACGGCGGGCCGCGGGTTGCGATCTACGAGCCGACCAGGCGCAGGTTCGCGCGGCCGCCGCGCGGCTGCGCGCGGACGTATTCCTCGAAGACGGCGGGCGTGAGCGGATGCGAATAGAGGAAGCCCTGCGCAAGCGTGCAGCGCCTCTCCATCAGGTAACGATGCTGGGCCTCGGTCTCCACGCCCTCGGCGACGACGTTCAGCCGCATGGTGTTCGCCATGGCGAGCACGGCCGACGTGATGGCCGTGTCGTTGGCGTCGTTGGGCAGGCCGCTGATGAACGAACGGTCGATCTTCAGGCAGGCCACCGCCGGCAGCTTGAGGTAGGCCATGGAAGCGTAGCCGGTGCCGAAATCGTCGATGGCCACGCGCATGCCCATGGTGGCGAGCTCCTGCATCGTGCGCATGGTGTGCTCGCCGAGGCGCAGGATCGTGCTTTCCGTGATCTCCAGCAGGATCCGCGCCGGTGCCACGCTGTAGGTATGCAGCGCCTGGCGCACCCCGTCTATGAACGCCGGGTGGCCGAACCAGCCGGCCGAGACGTTGACCGACACGGGGATGTTCGGCAGCCCGGATTCATCCCACGCGTGCATCTGCTCGCAGGTCTTGCGGATCACCCACTCCCCGAGGCTGCGCGCCAGGCCGATACCCTCGGAAAGATCGATGAAATCGACCGGCATGATCTGGCCGTATTCCGGGTGCTGCCAGCGCAGCAGCGCTTCGGCGGCGGTGATGCGCCGGGTCTGCACGTCGACGATCGGCTGGTAGACGAGGCGGAATTCGTCATTGTCGATGGCACGCCGCAGGTCGGTGACGAGCCGCATGTGATGGCGCGCATCCGAGAGCATCGGCGGCGTGAAGAAGCGCCACGCGTCGCGCTCCTCGCGCTTGGCGGCGTAGACGGCGGAGTTCGCGTTGCTGATTAACCCCTGCGTATCGGCCGCGTCCTGCGGGTAGCTCGCCACGCCCATGCTGGCGGTGACGTTGACCTCGTATTCGTCGACCTGGAAGGGCTTGCGCAGCACCGCGAGCATCTGCTCGCCGAGCGCCGCGGCGTCCTCGCGGATCGCCAGATCCTGCAGCAGCACCGCGAACTCGTCGCCACCGATGCGCGCGGCCGTATCGCACTCGCGCAGCTGGCTGCGGATGCGCGCGCCGGCGAGCCTCAGCACCTGGTCGCCGATGGCGTGGCCGTAGCTGTCGTTCACGACCTTGAAGGCGTCGAGGTCCATGAACAGCACCGCGGCGACGCGGTGCTCCTCGGCGGCCCGCGCCAAGGCGGCGTCGCAGCGCCGCTGGAACTCCTCGCGGTTGGCAAGCCCGGTCAACGGATCACGCTTGGCGAGCTGCTCGAGCCGCGCCCGGTCGGCCTTGGCCGCGGACACGTCGCTGAAGACCGCCACGTACTGCAGCACGCGTTGTTTCGGATCGAGGATCGCGCTCACGCTCAGCTGCTCGGGATACGGCGTGCCGTCACGCCGCAGGCTCTGTACCTCGCCGGACCAGCTGCCGGTGGCGTCAGCCGTGTCCCAGATGTCGCGCGTAAGCGGCGTGCCGTCGGGGAAGCTGCGCGACCAGTCCAGCTTCTTGCCGACCAGCTCGGCCGTCATGAAGCCGGTGATGCGACACGCCGCCGCGTTGACTGACACGATGCGCAGCGCCGCGTCCGCGATGATCACGCCTTCCGTGATGCTGGCCAGCGCCTTGGCGGCGATGCGGTGCGCCTTCTCGCGCTCCACGCGCTCCGAGACGTCGCGCACCAGCGCCTGGCGCACGATGCGCTTCTTCCACCGCACGCGGCTGACCTGCGTCTCGACGACGCGCAGGCCGTCGCCTTCCGCAGGCGCTTCCTCCACCTGCCGGCCCACTTCCCGCAGCCCGCAGGCGCCGCACCACTGGTCGTAGGGCAGACCGACCGGGTCGGCCGGGTTCTCGCCCATCCAGCGCACGGCCGCGCGGTTGGCCGCCAGCACGCGGCCGTCGCGTTCATCGACCATCACGATCGCATCGGGCGCGCTGTCGAACAGCAGGCGGTAGCGTTCCTCGCTGCCGCGGATGTCGCTGACCACTCGACGCGCCAGCCAGAACCACAGCAGGCAGACGATGCCGGCGATGCCGAGCACGCCCGCCAGCAGGACGCGGCTGAACCACTCCGCGCCCTGCGCGAGGCTGCGCGAGAAGTCCGTGCTGAGGACGTTGATGCGGGTATCGAGATCCTGGACCCGCAGCCGCGTCGCGGTGACCTCGGCGGGCGTGACCGTTCCCGCCGCGTAGGCGCCGTGCAGCTCGGCGGCGATTCCGCCGAACTCCGCGACCAGCCGGTTGCTTGCCTGCCAGTCGGCCAGCGCGTGATTCATGTAGCGCGTGCTGCTGAGATAGTGGACGACGAAGCGCATGGCGCTGCGTGCCGACAGCAACAGCTCACCGGCGCCCAGGGCGCGCGTGATCTCGCGGGGATCGTCTCCTGGTCGCGCCATGGCTTCGCGCATCGGCTCGCTGGCCCGCAGGTCGGCGTAGTGGCGCTGGAAGGTGGCGTAATCCGTCGCGCTGCCGCTGCCGGCGTAGGCGTCGAGCGACATCACGACCTGCTTCTGCATCTTCGACCAGGAGCCCTCTGCCACGAGAAACCCGATCACGTCCACCTGGATGCGCGGCGCGATCCAGGTGAAAGCCATGATGAGGGTGACGACGATCCCCAGAACATATACCGGCAGCGGGATGCGTCGTGGCAGGACGTGGTACGGCTCGGGCAGGGAGCTAGACATTGCGATGTGGTCTGTGTGCAACGGCTGGAGGGAATGAGCATTTCTCATTCCAGCGGCTGGTTTATCGGTCTCCCGTGTGCCCCGCGCCCGAGGCCGGATCGCTTGTCGCCACGCGCCGTTTGCCGGGTACTGTACATGGATGATCCACCCCATGCATTAAGGGATTGACTGACGAAAGAAACGTGAACGCACCGCGCGAACTGCGTCGTACAGAGCCCTGATGCGAGGCGCCTCGGTGCCGCACGTCATGGCGCCGATGGCGACCTGCGGGTCTTGCCCACCGCCGCAGGGCGGCAAGGAGCCGACGCTCGAGTCGGGATTCCGACGCCCGCTCACAACGCCACCGCGCCTGTCAAGGTCACGGACCGGGTGCACGACGCGCAATCACCCCAGGCCCGTCTGCCGCTGGACACGCGAGTCGACGCGCCGTGCCGCGGCCTGCTCACCGCGCGGTGCAGCCACGCTCCGCGGAGAGGAAAGTGAGGTCATGCGCACGGGTAGGCACCAAGGGTCGCGCGCGCTCGCCGAACGGACCCGTCAGGCGTTGCACATGTCCGCATCCACCGCGACCACGCGCGCACGCCCGGCCCGCTTCGCCTCGTAGAGCGCCCGATCTGCCGCCTTGAGAAGATCGCCGGTGGACTCGAAGACGCCCGTATCGCCATGCAGCGTCGCGATCCCCGCCGAGAAGGTGACCGAAATACCCGTCCCGTCGCTGGTGAGGATCGGCGCGTCGCAGACCGCCGCGAGAATGCGTTCCATGACGACCCGTGCGCCGCCCACCGGCGTATCGGGAAGTACGACCACGAACTCTTCGCCACCGTAACGGGCGACGATGTCGGTCTTGCGCACCCCCGCCAGCAGCAGCCGCGTCACGCCCACCAGCACCTCATCCCCCGCCACGTGTCCGAAGCCGTCGTTGACGGCCTTGAAGCGATCGATGTCGATGAACGCCACGCTCAGCGGCCGGCGTGCGTGTACGGAATGCAGGTACACGCGCCCCAGCGCGAGCTCCAGATACGCCCGGTTGTAGAGGCCGGTCAGGGGATCACGCTGCGCACGGCCTTCCAGCGTCGCGGCGCGTCGCTCGAGCGCCTCCACTTGATACTCTCGCTCCGCCACGCCCTTGGCCAGGGAAACGTTGCGCATCGCAAGGATTTCCCGGGCGCTGGTCTCCACGTCGTCGATCACGCTGAGATCCACCAGCCGCGTCTTGAAGAGCTGCTCCATCTCCGGCACCTGCACCGCCATCGCGGCGAGCACGCGATGGAAGCACGCAGCGGCCATGGCGAGCAGGACCTGCGCCTGATCACGTGCCGGAGCAAAGTCCTCCGGCCTCGCGCCCGCGAGCCATCCGTCGGCGATGCGCGACGCCACCGCGACGACGACGGGCAGCCGCTGGGCCTGCGATCCACCGCGTGCCGCGGCCTGCGGCGTGAACTCGTGGCTCGAGCGAATGCTGTCCGCAATGCGGTTGGGCAGCTGCCACTGGTGCAAGAGGATGTCGCCCGCATCGACGTGCGTGAAGCCGAAGGATTCCCGCTCCTGCCGCAGCAGCTCGTCGTGGCCGGCGCGCGCGGAATGCAGCGCCGAGTAACCCTCGCCGAGCAGCACGTCCATCACCAGTACGCCGATGTCCTGCAGCAGGCCGGCGAGGAGGAAGTCGCCGGGCTGCGGCTCCTGCAGCTCGACGGCGACGGTGCTGGCGGCCAGTGCCGTCAGCAGCGAACGCCGCCAGTAGCGCGACGCGTCGAACATCTCGCTGCAGTGCGTCGTGCCGGGGCGGCAGAGCGAGAAGCTCAGTGCCAGCGCGATCGTCGCGTTCATGCCCAGCAGGTTGATGGCCTGCGACAGGCTGGAGACGGTACGCGGCAGGCCGTAGAGCGACGA
This sequence comes from Nevskiaceae bacterium, assembly GCA_036379455.1. Lineage (GTDB taxonomy): Bacteria > Pseudomonadota > Gammaproteobacteria > Nevskiales > Nevskiaceae > SCRT01. Next base: position 8,560 of record DASVGQ010000108.1, on the reverse strand, counting down.
GTTGGCGACGCGTACCAGTTTGCCGGCAAGCGCCGGATCGGTGGCGATGAGATCCGCGAACTGCTGGATCGTCGTGCCGGGATCCTCCGCCAGATGGATGAGGCGCAGCGCGACCGCCGGCAGGGTGGGCAGCCGTCTGCAGCTGCCGATGCGTGCCGCGAGATCGGCATTCGCCTCGGCGGTTCGAGAGACCTGCATCGTTGCTGCCATGACCACCCCCGAAGACCCGCGACGTGTCGATCAGCGATTCCGCGGGGCCGGGCCGATGCGTTGGTCTCCGGCTCCAGACGCCCTTCCACATCGCGTCCCATCGCGTCGCTCGCGGACGCCGTCGGTCAGCGGGGTGCAAGAACCGGGCCATCCGTCGTCGGCAGCGCACGGCAGATGCCGGCCCTGGATGAGACGGACCCAGCGGCTGCGACGCTGCAACGTCGGGCGCGTCGGCGGGGTGGCGGCAGCGGTTGATACGTTCTCCACCGCGACGACGGTCTGCGCGGGAGCGTCGTCGAGGCGCAGGTGCCTCGCAACACGGCGCAGAGGCCGGCGCGTCATTCACCGCGGCGTGGAAAGCCTGCCTGAGAATCCGCGCGCTTCAGCCGCGTCCGTTCGCGCGGAAAGGCCCGGGCCCGCAGCAGGCGCGCCGGGGCTTTGGCCGGCGCGCCATTGCTCCGAGCGGCTAGAACAGCTCCTTGCTGGCGAGCCGCGCGCCCTCGACGAGGGCTTCAAGCTTCGCCCACGCGATCTGCGGGTGCAGCCGCCCGCCGAGGCCGCAGTCGGTTGACGCGACGACGTGCTCGGGGCCGACGAGCTCGGCAAAGCGCACCAGCCGGTCGGCGATCAGGCGCGGGTGCTCGATCGCGTTCACGCAGTGCGAAACCACGCCCGGATAGATCACCGCGCCCTCGGGCAGCTTGTGGTCCTGCCACACGCGCCACTCGTGCGCGTGCCGCGGACTGGAGCCCTCGAAGGACCAGCCGCCCACCTTGGCGCGCAGGACTTCGTCGATGATGTCGGCGAACGGCACGTCGGTGGTGTGCGGGCCATGCCACGAGCCCCAGCACACGTGCAGCCGCGTCTGCTTGCGCGGGATGGCGTACTTCTCCAGCGCGTGGTTGATGGCGTCGATGCGCACGCGAATGAAGGCCTGGTAGTCCTTGATCGACGGCTCGGGGTTGATCTGGTCCCACGATTCAGCCAGAGACGGGTCGTCGATCTGCACCGTGAAGCCGGCGTCGGTGATGGCCTTGTACTCCTGGCCCATCGCATCGGCACAGGCGAACACCACTTCGTCCTCCGTCGCGTAGTGCTCGTTCTTGAGCCGTGCCGCGGATCCGGGCGACAGCGCCGGGATGAAGGCAACCTGGTGCCCGACCTTCTTCAGCGCGCCCTGCAGCAGATCGATGTCGTTGCGGATCTCCTTCTGCCCGATGTAGGTGATCGGCCCGGTGATCTTGGGGTTCGCGACCTTGGCGCGACCGGTCAGGATGCCGGTGTTCGGATCTTCGTAGGCGTCGTTGAACTTGACGCGATCGCGCCGATCGCGGAACGCCGTGAGCTGGATATGACCCGGCGTCGAGCGCTTGATCTCCGCCGTCTGCCAACGGTCCTCGTTGGTCATGGTGAGCCCGCCGAGCCGGCCGAAGGAATAATTCCACCATGCGCCGTAGTCGACGGCGCCGGACGTGATGTGGGCGTATTCGCCCTCGTTGAGGATGTCGATGCCGAGCGCATGCTGGCGCTTGACCACTTCGTCGATCGAGTTGCGCAGGATCTGCTGGAAAGCCTGGTCATCGATCTTCCCGGCTGCCCGCTGCTTGTTCGCCTCCAGCAGCGCCGGCGGGCGCGGCAGGGAACCGACGTGGGTGGTCAAAATGCGGTTCGGCATGGGCAAGCTCTCCGTGGACATTGGCTCATTGCGGCACGCCGCAGTGTACGTGCCGTTTCACGCGGCACACAATCGGCGCGCACCCGGCGCCGACTGCGGCGCGGACGGAACGGAGCGCAACGGAGCGCAGATGGCGGGAACGGCCCGTCGGCACGCGCTCGAAGCCGCCGCGACGAAGCGGACGCGCGGCGTCCGCGCCGCCGATCACGCCCTCAGGACGAGCGGCGGACCGCCTCGATCTGCTGGACGAGCTTCTGCTCGAGCACGCCGGTGGACACGCAGCTCAGCTTGACGCTCTGCACGTTGTTGCCGGGCAGATAGGTACCGTCCATCTTCGCGACGATGTGGACGTGCCCGTCGGTCGCGGTGACGTCGTAGGCCAGCGTCGTCGACGTGCGCTTGTCTTCCAGATAATTCACGCCGCCGGAGGCGCCGCAGTTCGCGTCGGCCGGCGTCAGCCGCACGGAGCGCGGGGCGGTCGTCAGCACGCCCGCCGAAGTGTTCGCGCTGGCGATCTGGAAGCCGCTCTGCACCAGCACCTGGTTGGCTGCGGCGAGCAGCTGCGACGGCGTCCCGGCGATCTGCGCGTCGACGGTGGAAGTGTTCGTGACGGCCGACACCACCGGCGGCGGCGCCTTGGTCTGGGCCGGGGCAGGATGCTCGGTCGCACAGGCCGCAACCATCATCGCAGCCGCCACGCAAACCACGATTTCCTTCATCGAATGCGCCTCGAAAATGCCCGCACGCAGGCGGAAAGCGCGCGCAGTATACGTCTGCGCCGGGCGACCGGATCGTTGCGGTGAAGCGCGTCGCGGGGGCCAATCCGCAGTGCCCTCGCCGACACGGAACGGCGCGCGCGGCGGGTCGCACAAAGGTTCGATGCGGAAGCTTCGAACGGGCGCACGGCGCTGAACGGCGCGTCCGCCCCACCGCGAGGGGCGCACAAGCCGCCTTGCCCACATTCGCACGCCGGACGCGCACAATCCCGTGCTCTTCTGTGCACCGCCGCTCCCCGCCCATGGAACTCCAGACGCTGCTGCTCGGTTTTGGCAAGAGCCTGCTGCTGGTCGTAGCGACGGTGCTGCCGGTGCTGAACCCGCTGGCCATCGCACCGGTGTTCGTCGGGCTGACCGAAGGGCTGGACCACCGCACGCGCGGTGCGCTGGCGCGCCAGATCGGCGTCAGCACGACGATCCTGCTGGTCGCATCGGTGCTGGTCGGGTCTTACGTGCTGCGCTTCTTCGGCATCTCGCTGCCGGTCGTGCGGGCCGCCGGCGGGCTGGTAGTCGCCTCGATCGCGTGGCACATGCTCAACGCACAGCAGGCCACGAACCCCGACAAGGAGGACATGGCGCGGGCCTTCAGCCGCGACGAAGTGCGCACGCGCGCCTTCTATCCGCTGACCTTCCCGTTGACCTGCGGGCCGGGCGCCATCTCGGTCGCCATCGCCGTCGGCGCCGGGCTCAACGCGAAGCACGTCGTGCTCACCGCGGCGAACTTCGCCGGCGGCCTGGTCGGCATGGTGGTGGTGGCCGCGATCGTGGCGGTCACCTACCGCTACGCGGACTTCCTGGTGCAGCGCCTCGGGCGCGTGGGAACCATCGTGCTGCTGCGGCTCATGGCTTTCCTGCTGCTGTGCATCGGCATCGACATGATGTGGCTCGGGCTCGCCGATTCCGTGTCGGGCCTGGCGATCGTCCAGCACCTCCTGTCAACGGCGGCGAAATAGCCAGTACGCAGCCGCATCCAGGTTCGATACGGCTTGTACGCGCTGACCTGGCGTCGATGCGTAGCGCAGCGGAGGCCGGTTATCGCCGGATCTCGAGAGATCGCACTTCGCGTGAAGGGCCGAGCCGGACGACGGCGTCCGCCCGCGACGGCAGGCAGGCCATCGGGTGACGGGTGATCCGCTCGTAGTACGCCGCAAAGGCCTCGAGCTGCGCGCGATCCATCGTCGTGCCGCCCTCGTCGATCGCATTCGTCCGCTCCTGCTGCAGGCGCCACCCGGACACGCAGGCGAAGCCGAGCGCGGCGAGAAAGATGAGCCGCTGCAGCCGCGCGAACAGCGCCGCGTAGTCGGTTGCCAGGCGTTCGTTCACCCACCGTCGCCAGCGGCCGTCCGCATCCCGTTCCGCCTCGAGCGCGTTGATCAACGGCCCAAGCTCTTCCAGCCGCTGCGGCGGCACGCCGACGCATCAACCTTCGAAGAGCACCAGGTCGACGGGGCCCCGCACGATCCGCCACGCACTGGCCGGCGCCCGGTCATCCCGCAGCTTGAGAAACCGCGGAATCCGCACCTGCCGCACGCCGGAGGACGCGAGCAATTCATCGAGCAGCCGCATGCCCAAGGTCACGTTATGCGTGCCCGGGACCCCGCGCGTCGCCAGCAGCGGATATACGCGCGCGGCGGCCAGCCCCCGCCGACGGGACCAGCCGTCCCTGCGCGATCGGGCTATGCGCTCACGCGCCGGGATGCGGCACGAAGTCGGGGTACTGCACCGTCCCCTGGGCAAAGGCCTTCGGCCAGACGACGACCTGCTTGCCGTCTTGCCACTGGAAGGCCACGCCCTGTACGAGACCCGGGCCGTACTTGAGCGCGTGCGTGAAGGGCGCCTTGCGGCCATAGAACTGGATGCGCCCCGTGACGCCCACCATGTCCAGCTTCGCAAGCTGATCGACGACCTTCGCGGTCGCCGTGCTGGCGGCAGCCTTGATCGCGTGTGCCACGGCATAAATCATGTCGTAGCTCGTGTAGGCCTCCAGCATGGGATCCTCGCCGTAGGCTTTCCGGTAGGCCTCGTAGAACGCCGGGGTCTTCGGCGTGACGGCTGCGCCGCCCGCCCCGTTACTCAGCCCGATCACGCCCTGCGCCGCGCCGTTCGAGGCCTTCCAGAAGCCGCTGGTGCCTGCCTGCATGCTCATGCCGAACATCAGCGCCGGCACGCGCTGCTGGTGCCACTGGACGACCGGCGCAAGCCCGGTGTGCGCCATGCCGACCACGATGAGGTTCGGCTTGAGCGACTCGATCTGGCTGAAGATCGGGCTGAAGTCACCGGTGCTCACCGAGTAGTTGATCAGCTTCTTCACGGTGATCCCGGCCTTCGGCAGGCACTGCTCGTAGGCGTGGTCGAGCGGCCGCGTCCAATCCGCGTTCTCGCTCATGATGACCGCGGACACCTTGCCCGCGCGGCCGTTGGTGAACAGGTCGTGTGCCGCATCGCACACTTCCTGGCCAACGTAGTGCGAGTTGATCTGCAGCTGGAAGACGTTCCGGTATTCGTCGTAGTGATCGTGCACCAGCGTGCCGATCTTCGTCGTCGCGGACTCGAGAATCAGCGGCACGTCCAGCCGCTTGGCGTAGGGCATGAGCGGCAACGAGGCCTCGCTGGTGAACACCCCGGTCACCGCCACCGCGTGATCCTGCAGGACCGCCTGCTTCATGGCGTCGATGGCGCCGACGGAAGACAGGTGCGTATCGGAGACCAGCAGCTTGATCGGCCGTCCGTTGACGCCACCAGCCGCGTTGATGTCCTTCGCCGCAAGCGTCGCGCCGTTGACCACCGCCTTGCCCGGCGTGATCGACACCGGCGCCAGCACCGCGACCATGATCGGCGCCGCAGCCTGCGCCTGCGTCGCCATTCCCACCGCACTCAAACCCAGCGCGCCAATCACTGCCACGCGCGTCCACCACCACCGAAGCCCGCCCATCGTTCTCACGGTTCTCCTCCGTCAGATCATTGACCCCCGGATCGAAGCTCCCTGTGAACCATGCGCAGCCGCGGCGCGGCGCCGACGGGACCCGCAGCCGCCCTGCGCGGGCGGCCGGAGGGACGGATGGTCAGCGCGGCAACCATGTCGGCCATCCGCCCACCGGCTTCAGCGCTGCGAGGCCGGCGTGAGGTCGGGCCGGTACTTCCACTTGCCATCCACCACCTCGATCATGACCATCGCGGCCTTCATCGGGCCACCGTGGAAAGTCGGGCTGAGATTGAAGACGCCCTCGGACGCAGCCAGGCCCGTGGTGTGCTCGATCGCATCACGCAGCGCCACCCGGAAGGCTTCCGTTCCCGGCCTGGCGCCGCTCTTGAGCGCGACCGGAATGGCGTGCAGGATCAGCTGCCCCGCGTCCCAGAAGTTGCCGCCGAACTGGTTGACCGAGCCCTTGCCGTACTTCGCTTCGAAGGCGTTGAAGTACGCCAGCGACGTCTTCTTGACCGGATAATCCTCCGGCAGCTGCTGCGCGACCAGCAACGGCGAGGCGTCGAGGAACATGCCGTTGCAATCGGCGCCGCACAGCTGCAGCACGGCATTGTTGGCGGCCCCGCCGGTCTGGTAGATGATGCCCTTGTAGCCGCTGCGCTTGAGCGCCTGCTGGGGCAGCACCGCGGGGCTGCTCGACGCGGCGATCAGGATCGCGTCCGGGTTGGCGCCCATGAGCCGCAGCACCTGACCGGTCACGCTCGTGTCGTTGCGCGCGTAGCGCTCGACGTCCACCAGCTTGATGCCCTTCTCGCCCACCAGCGCGCGGATATTGTCGAGCCAGTCCTGCCCGTAGCCGTCCGAGAAGCCGATGAAGCCCAGTGTCTTCACATGCTGCGCCGCCATGCCGTGGACCAGCACCGAGGCCATCAGGCTGATCGGCTGCGGCGACTGGAAGGCCCATTCGAGCGGCCCGCTGATGGCCTTGGACGGCGGCGGCAGGAACGGCGCGACCGCGACCATTGGCGTCTTCGCCTTCGCCACCGTGCTCACCATCGCCAGCGACGTCGGCGTGGTGGAAGAACCGATGATGGCATCGACGTGGTCGTCGTTGATGAGCGCCTGTGCGTTCTGCACGGCGCGCGTCGGATTCGTGCCGTCGTCCAGCACGATGTACTGGATCTTCGTGCCGTCAGCTTCCTTCGGCAGCAGCGCAACCGTCTGGGCCTCCGGAATGCCCAGCGACGCCGCCGGCCCGGTCTGCGAGATCGTCACGCCGATCTTGACCTGCGCGGATGCGATCACGGGGACCGCCAGCGCAAAGACGCCGGCCGCCAGCCCCACCCCCCAGCCAAAACGTTTCTTGAGCGTCATGCTCGTTTCTCCTCCATGCGCGGCGGCGTTGGTTCCGCCCTTCTATGTAGTTAGAGACATTGTGACGACGCCCGCATCGCTACCGGGAGCTCGGCCTGGAACGGGCTTGTGCCCGGCTCGCCGGCGATGTCGTGCGCCGTCGCGTCAGGATCATGCGCCGTCTCAACGGAGCGGCCAAGCGCATCCACGACGCCTGCCCTCGCCACGCAACCGCCGTCGGGGCCGGAACCGTGCCGGCGTTACCGGGCGCTGTGCCGGGTCTTCCCATCTCGATGCCCTGGCCTGTCTCCATGACGCCTCGTACGCGAAAATCCGCCCGGAGCAGTCTCATTCCCGGCTGCCGCGACAACCCATGGAATGGACCTTTCGCGTGCCGCGAAAATTCGCCGGTCCCCGCGGGCAATTTCCACCGCATCACCGACCACGGGAGCCGTGGCGGCGCGCATCGAACCCCACACAGGCAATGAATAGAAGCTGTGCGGCGCGATTCGCGTCGTTCGCCCAGGGTCCGTTCCTTGCCGACGGCGGCAAGATCACGTGCGTTACGGGTCAAGCGGCGTCGCGACGCGTCGCGGACTTTGGCCGGAAGCGACCAGCGGGCTGCTCCACCAACGGGAACGCGGCTCGCAGCCTGCGCCGACCCGTCGAGTCAGCGCGGCGCGTGACGCCGAGCCGGCACCCGGCAGCGCCGCTGCGTGGCGAGATCCAGTACTGAGGTCGTCAGCATGAGGACCAGCCCGGGGTAGAGCAGCCAGCCGGTGCGGACGCCGTACACGCGCATGACGAGCACGGCCAGCAGTACGAGGATGGGCCCGAGCAGAGCCGTGACGCGGCGAGACCAGCTTCGATGCGAGCGCCATGCGATGAGGTTGGCGGCCAAAGCGACGATCGCAAACAGCGGAAGCAGGATGCGGATGAACAGCCCTTCGTAGGGCGCCAGAACGCCGAGACCGATTGTCGCCCCCAAGCTCGCCAGGGCCGGAAAACAGTTCACGCAGCCCATCGCGGAGACAAGGCTGCCGATGAAGCCGATCTTGTCGGCCGCGCTCGAACCGGCGGCCACCGCAAGCCCGGCCGGCGTCGACGTGGAGTGTGGGAGCTGCGGATCCATGGTGATTTGATCGGACATCTTAGCGCTGCAGGCCGATGCCGCCGCCTTCGCGCGACGTGAACGCGTATCGGACGCGGCTGACGATCCCCCGCCTGCGCGCGCCGCTGATGAGCGCCCATACGAGCCAGCCGCCCGCGGCGCACCGGCAGCAGGCAGCGACCGGGCGGGACGCCGCGGCTCCTCCCGTATAATGCCGCCGTATCGGGTGGAGGGGATCCCATGAAATGGTTCATGCTGGCGCTGCGCCGCTATGCGCAGTTCTCGGGGCGTTCGCAGCGCGCCGAATACTGGTACTTCGTGCTGTTCTACGTGGTGATCTACGCCGTCCTGCGGATCGTCGACGGCGGCGTTGGCAGCCTGGGCTCCGGGCACAGCATGGGGGTGCTCGCCGGGCTGTTCGTCCTCGCGACTTTCATCCCTTCCTGGGCGGTGTGCGTGCGCCGGCTGCACGACACGAACCGCAGCGGCTGGTGGGTGCTGATCTCGCTGGT
>DASVGQ010000107.1:0-15657 GCA_036379455.1 Nevskiaceae bacterium | reverse complement strand
GTCGTAACCCCAGGCCGGGTTCGGGTTCACTTCCAGCAGTCGGGGCGTGCCGTCGGCGCCGCAGCGAAAGTCGAAGCGGCCGTAGTCCTGCAACCCGAAGCGCGCGAACAGGCGGCGCGACGCATCGACGAGGCTCGCTTCGCGCGTGGGGTCGATGCGCGCGCGCGGAAAGCGGATGTCGCTCCAGTACGGGCTTTCGGGAACCGCCTTCGACTCGTAGGAAAGGATCGGATTCAGGCCGGGCGGCAGGTGCGAGAAATCGACTTCGAGAATGGGCAGCGCGCGCAGCGCGTGCCCGGGGTTGCCGACGAGCCCGACGCCGTACTCCGGCCCCGGCAGGTATTCCTGGTAGAGCGCGTCGCGGCCGGGCAGCGCCTCCCGCAGCCACGCGAGGTACGCGCGGGCCTCCGCCTCGTCATGCACCACCGCATCCTTGGTGATGCCGACGCTGCCGTCAGCGTGATTGGGCTTGATCAACCCCGGATAGAAATCGGGCAGGCCGACGTCACCTGCGCCCGCAAGAAACGCCTCGCGCGGCACCGGGATGCCCATGGCATCGGCGGCCAGCCGCACGATCTGCTTGTCGTAGCACAGCGCCATCGCCGCGGGCGGAGCGCCGGTGCAGGGAATCCCGAGCATCTCCAGATAGGCCGGCAGCACGTGCTCCTGCGTCGCCACGTTGCGGTAGCCGGTGTCGCAGAAGTTGACCACGAGATCCGGCGGCTGCCTTCGCAGGCCGTCCAGCAGCCACGCGTGGTCGCTGCACGCCGTCGTCGTGAATTCCTGCAGCGTCTGGAAGGCGTCCACCATGATCCGGTGGGCCTTGAGGTCCTCCGCGTTGTAACGGCCGCCGGGTTTGGTGGCATCGAAGGCGCGGTGGTCGCCGGTGACGACGAGAAGATTCCTGATCGGCTTGCCCATGGCCGTGCATCTTGGCACGCACGAAACCCCGATGAACGCCGGGCGGCAGCCCGCGCTCAGACCGGAGAGGCCGCGGGTACCCGGTATTCGGACAGCACGCAGTGGGGATCGTCCGGATCCATGCGGATCGAGAAGCCGAGGCTGCGGCACAGCGCCTGCATGCCGAGGTTCTCGCCGAGGATCTCGCCGTACACGACTTCGACCCCACGGGTGCCGGCATAGGCCAGCAGGCGCTCGAGGACGTCGCGTCCGAGCCCCTGCCGCGCGTAATCCTGGTGGACGAGGATCGCGTACTCGGCGCGCAGCGGTTCCTCGTCGTCGATGCTCAGGTGGCCGAGCGCAACGATGGCCTGCGCATCGTCCGCGCACTCCGTTGCGACCAGCACCAGCTCGCGGTCGTAGTCGATCTGCGAGAAGCGCGCCGCCATGGCGTGCGTGAAGGTGCGGATGGCGCCGAAGAAGCGCAACCGGATCGCCTCCGGATCGGTGTTCTCGAGCATCGCGATGATCTGCGGCTCGTCTTCCGGCCGCACCGCCCGCACCGTGCAGCACAGCCCACTGCGCAGCGTGACGCGCTGCGTCAGGGCGCTCGGATAGGGCGCGAGCACCAGCCGCTGCCGTTCCGCCGGCGGATCCTCGTCGAGCCACAGGCTGGCCTCGGTGATGCAGCAGTGGCCGCTGTAGGGCGTCACGGCCAGCCTTGCGCTGAGATGGCCGACCCGCGGCTGATCGATCACGAGGCTTGCCACGCGCAGCAGGGCGATCGCCAGGCGCTGCAGGTTGCGGCGGGCGGCAGTGTCACCAGCATTCCAGTCGAAGCCTGCCGCCTCGAGCATGCGGCGCGCGAGGACGGCATCGAGCGGGGGCAGGCCGTAGACCTCGCCGCCACGCATGGCGGTCGCGTCGGCGCGCAGCGCCAGACAGCTGCCGAACTCGCGGTGGTGGAAGACGCGGACGCGCACCGCGAGCTCGCCCGGGAAGCCGTAGCGGCGGCCCACGCCGAAGGCTTCGAGCAGGCGCGCGGCCGCGCGGCGCGCCGGCCGGCCCTCGCTGCGCGCGTCCGCCAGCGCCGACGCCACGCGCCGCGGATCGGGCGTGAAGCGCTGCCACAGGGGCGGCGTCTGGGTCAGCGCCTCGCGCGTCCACAGGTACTGCCGCGGATAGCGCAGCGCCCGCGCCGCCTGCTCCGGCGAGGTGTAGGTCGTCAGCCCGTTGGCGATGCAGAAGCGGCGCGCGCTTCTCGCGCTCTCCAGCCCCAGCCACACGCTCGGAATATGCGCCGCGTTCGTGCTCGCCGCGATCTCCTGCGCAATGTCGAGGTGGGACGTACCCGCCTCCGGGCTGTGCAGCAGCAGCACGGTGCCGATCGTCGGTTGCGCCAGCAGATACTCCGCCAGCGCCACGATCGCCGAGGGCGGCGCGCTGCCGACGTCGATCGCGCCCGCCGGGAAGCGCACCTGCGGCCAGCGGCCGCGCAGCTGCTCGCGTACCTCTTCCGCAAGGCTCCCCAGCGGGATGCGGTCCTGCAGCAGCGCGTTCACGCCGAGCGCCGCGACGCCGGCTCCGTTGCCGACCACCGCCACGTCCCGCAGCGCGCCGCGCGGCGGCTCGTCCAGCGCCGCCATCGCGTCGAACAGGCCGCCGAGGCTCGTGCACTCGATCAGACCCGCGCGAGCGAAGGCCGCCGAGCGCACCGGGTCGTGGCCCGACGCCGGGAACAGCATCTCGCCCCAGCCATGGGTCTGCAGGACGACGACGGGCTTGGTGCGCGCCGCCGCGCGGGCCGCCGACATGAAACGCCGTCCGTCCCGCACGCGGCCCAGCTGCAGGACGATCCCGGTCACGTCTCCGTCCAGCGCCGCGTAGTCGAGCAGGTCCGGGATGTCGACGTCGGCCTCCGCGCCGGTGCTCGCCAGCCACGCCAGGCCGCGGCCGATGCCCAGCGCCCAATCGAGAGCCGCCGCGGCGATCGTTCGCGACTGCGTGATGAAGGCGATCGATCCGGGCACCACGGCCTGGTCGAAGGCGCAGGCGTTGACGCCCCCCGCCGGACGCACCACGCCCGCGGAGCGCGCGCCGAGGACGCGAATGCCGGCCTTGTCCGCTGCCTCCAGAAACGTCGCATCCAACTCGCTGTCCATCGCCGCGATCAGCGCGTGGCAACCGCGTTTTGCGAGCGCCTGTACCAGCCCCGCATCAAGCGATGCGGCGTCCAGCGCCACCGCAAGATCGGGATGTTCCAGCGGCTCCCGCGCCGACTCCGTCCGCCAAGCCGGTATCGCGCCGCCCGTCAAGGCACGCCGCGCCTCCGGGACGCTGCCTTCGAGGTTCTTCAGCAGGCGGCGTTGCCCGGCGTTGACGGGGCGTCCCAACACCAGCACACCTTGCGGGGCGAAAAAGGCGTCGAGGCCACGGACCGACATAATCGCGGCTCAGTCGTCCAGGAAGGCCTGGAGGAAGGCGGCCACGCTCTGCCCCAGCGCGTTCAAGTCGTAGCCGCCTTCCAGCGTCGCCACCACGCGCCCCCCGCAGTGGCGCGCAGCCATGTCCTTGATCTGCGCTCCGATCCACGCATAGTCCGGCACGCCGAAGCACAGCCCGGCGAGCGGGTCGGCAACGTGCGCGTCGAATCCCGCGGACACGAACAGCAGCTCGGGCGCATGCGCTTCCACCGCCGGCCACCAGCAGTGCTCTACCGCGGTACGGAATTCCTGACCGTCGGAGCCAGCCGGCAGCGGTACGTCCAGCAGATGGCCGTTGTGCGGATCCGACTGCGCGAAGGGATAGTACGGCCACTCGTAGGTGTTGCAGACCAGCACGCGGGGATCGTCGCGGAAGATCTCGGCCGTGCCGTTGCCGAAGTGCACGTCGAAGTCGAGCACCGCCACGCGCCCCACGCCGCTTGCCAGCGCGTGGGCGATGCCGACCGCCAGGTTGTTGAAGAAGCAGAAACCCATCGCCTTGTCGCGCCCCGCGTGGTGGCCGGGCGGGCGGACCGCACAGAAGGCGAGGTCGGCAGTGCCGGCGCGCACCGTATCGACGGCCAGCAGCGCCGCGCCGGCGGCCCGCAGCGCGGCCTCCGCGGTGTGCGCGTTCATGGCCGTATCCGGATCGATGCGGCGGTAACCCGTTACCGGCTCGTCGAGGATCGCTTCGACCAGCCCGCGCGTATGGACCCGCAGCAGATCGGCGCGCGTCGCGCGCGGCGCCTGCAGCCGCAACAGCCGCGGCGCGATACCCACCGCCGCGAGGTGTTCCTCGATCGCGCGCAGCCGCGCCGGGCACTCCGGATGGCCATAGCCCATCTCGTGCTCGAGGCACTCGGCGTGGCTGATCCACGCGACGCGGCTCACGGCTGTTCCTCCATGCCGCGACTATAGCGAAGCCCTTCCGGCGAAGACCGCTGCGACAGGCGCGCCGACAACCTGGAATCCCGGCCACGATGGATCGGCGCCGGCCGGATCGGAGGCCTCAGGCGGCGGAAGCCTCTACCGCTGAAACCGCCTCGCCGACGGCGACCTTCGCGCCACAGGCGGCCAGCACTTCGCCCAGCGCCTTCAGGCAGCGGCGTGCGTTGTCCAGCGTGGCGCCCTGCCCCATCGTGCCGATGCGCCAGATCTTGCCAGCCATGGGCCCAAGCCCGGCGCCGATCTCGATGTCGTGCTCCGCCAGCAGCTGCTGGCGCACGCGCTTCTCGTCGACCCCTTCGGGCACCCGCACGGTGTTGATCGACGCCGCCTGTTCGGCGGCCGGCACGGCCATCTGCAGCCCCATTGCCTCGACGCCGGCGACGAAGGCCGCGTGTACTTGGCGATGGCGCGCCCACGCGTGCTCGAGTCCTTCCTCGTGGATCATCACGAGGCCCTCGTGCAGCCCGTACAGCGCGTTGATCGGCGCCGTGTGGTGATAGCTGCGGCCGCCCGAGCCGTTGTCACCCCAGTACTTGGTGACCATCGTCAGGTCCATGAACCAGCTCTGCACGGGCGTCCTGCGGCCGGTGACCGCCTCGAAGGCCCGCTGGTTGAAGGTGATGGGCCCGAGCCCCGGCGGCACCGCGAGACACTTCTGCGTGCCGGAGTAGCAGGCGTCGATGCCCCACTTGTCCACCTCGACGGGAATGCCGCCGAGCGAGGTGACGGTATCCAGCAGGATCATGGCCCCCGCCTCGTGCACGACGCGCGCCAGAGTGGCGGCGTCAGACAGCACGCCGGTGGAGGTCTCGGCGTGGACGACGCCGACCAGCTTCGTCTCCGGATGCGCCTGGAGCGTGTCGCGCAGCGCCTGCGGGTCCACCACGCGGCCCCACGGCTGCTGCAGGCGCACGACCTTGGCGCCGGCGCGCTCCGCCATCTGCGCCATGCGCTCACCGAACACGCCGTTGATGCAGGCCACGAAGATGTCACCGGGCTCTAGCAGGTTGACGATGCAGCTTTCCTGGCCCGCCGTCGCCGGGCCCGAGATCGGCATCGTCAAGGCGTTGTCCGTGCGGAAGACCTCCCGCAGGCCGGCCTTGACGTCGTCCATCATGCCGATGAAGGCCGGGTCCAGATGACCGATGGTGGGCCGCGCCATCGCCGCCAGCACGCGCGGATGTACCGGCGACGGGCCGGGGCCGAACAGCCAGCGGGCAGGAGGTTCAAAGCTCGTTCCGATCACGCGATATCCCTCGTGGCAGCCAAAGGCTGGCGAGCATAGAGCAACGCTGCCTAGAATCGAAGAACGCCGCGCGCCGTCGATGCCTGCGGCCAAAGTCCCAGCGGATGCCCCGATGCAACTGCTCTTCCTCGGCGCCGGCGCCACTGGCGGCTACTTCGGCGGCCGGCTCGCCGAAGCCGGCCTGGACGTGACCTTCCTGCTGCGGCCGCGGCGCGCCGCGCTGATCCGCGCGAAAGGCCTGATCATCCACAGCCCCTTCGGCGACGCGACGCTTCATCCCGCGGTGGTGACTGATGCGGCCAGGGCGCCCACGCCGGAGGTCATCTTCCTCACCTGCAAGTCCTATGACCTCAGCGCCGCGATGGGCGCCATCGCCCCAGCGGTCGGCGAACACACGGCCATCGTGCCGCTGCTCAACGGCATGGAGCACCTCGAGCGGCTCGACGAACGCTTCGGCGCGCGGCACGTGCTGGGCGGGCGCTGCGCGATCCACAGCGAAATCGCGGCGGACGGCTCCATCCGCCACTGGGGATACTTCCACCGCATGCGCTTCGGTGAACGCGACGGCTCGCAGTCGCCGCGCGTCGCGGCGCTGGCCCGGGCCTGCGCCGGCGCGAACATGGACTGCGAGGCGAGCCGTCACATCGTCGCGGACATGTGGGACAAGTGGGTGATGCTCGCAAGCCTCGCCGGAACTCTGTGCTTGATGCGTGCCGATCTGGCGACGGTGCTCGCCGCGCCCGGCGGCACCGCAATCTTCGAGGCCGCGGTCGCCGAGTGTGCCGCCGTGGCCACAGCGGCCGGCCACGCGCCGCGGGCGTCGCTGATGCAATGGATCCGCGGTCTCGTCGCCCAGCCGCCGCCGGAGATGACGGCGTCCATGCTGCGCGATCTGCAGCAGGGCCGGCGCGTGGAGGCGGATCACGTCATCGGCGACCTGATCCGCCGCGCTCGGAGCTTCGACGTCGCGACGCCGGTGCTCGACGCCGCCTACTGCCACCTCAAGTGCTACGAGGCGTTGGCGGCGGGCTCGGCCTCCGCGGCCGCCTCGGGGAACAGCACGTCGGTATAGCCGAAGCGGCTGAAGTCCCGGATGCGCATCGGGTAGAGCACGCCCTGCAGGTGGTCGCACTCGTGCTGCACGACGCGGGCGTGGAAGCCTTCGGCCTCGCGCTCGATGCGCCGACCTGAAGGCTCGAAGCCGACGTAACGGATCTTCCGCCAGCGCGGCACCACGCCGCGCAGGCCGGGCACGGACAGGCAGCCTTCCCAGCCATCCTCGGTCTGCGTATCCAGCGGCGTCACCACGGGGTTGACGAGCACGGTGCGCGGCACCGCGGGCGCGTCCGGGTAGCGTTCGCTGTGATCAAAACCGAAGATCACGACCTGCAGGTCAACCCCCACCTGCGGCGCCGCGAGGCCCACGCCGCCGGCCGCATGCATGGTGTCGAACATGTCCGCGATCAACGCGTCGAGCGCAGCGGACGGCAGGGGGTCGACGGGGCGCGCCACGCGCAGCAGCCGCGCGTCGCCCATCTTCAGGATGTCACGGATCATCGGGCGCGCATTGTGCGCCGTTCAGCCCGGAAAGGCTCGATCGATCAGCGCGTCGAAGGCTACGCCCGCCGGCAGCGTACCGAGGGCTGCGCCGCCTTCGCCCGCCAGCCGTGAACGGCAGAAAGCGTCAGCCACGAAGTCATTTCCGGCCTGCCATAGAAGCGCCGCCTGCCAGGCCACCGCGATGCGCTCGGCAAGCCTGCGCGCCTGCCCCTCCGGGGTGACCACCTCCGCGTCGAGCGCCGTGCCGAGCGAAGCGACCTCGGCGTCGAGCGCGCGGCAGGCGCCACGCGCGGCCGACAGCTCCGCGACCAGCGGCGCACGGCTCTCCGGATGCCGCGACAACGTCCGCAGCAGGTCCAGGCACTGGATGTTGCCGGAACCTTCCCAGATCGAGTTGACCGGCGCCTGCCGGTACAGCCGTGGCAGCACGCTCTCCTCGATGTAGCCGTTTCCGCCCAGGCACTCCTGCGCCTCGTTGACGAAGGCCACGACGCGCTTGCACACCCAGTACTTGCCGAGCGCCGTGCCGACGCGCGCCAAAGCGCGCCGCGCCGGATCGCGCGCCGCATCGCCGACGACGCGCGCCAGGTGCGCGGCAAACGCCAGGTGCGCCTCGGCCTCCAGCGCAAGGTCTGCGAGCACGTTCTTCATGAGCGGCTGGGCGATCAGCGGTCGGCCGAAGGCGCTGCGATGACGGGCGTGGTGGATCGCCCGCACCAGCGCCTGGCGCGCGATGGCGGCGGAGCCGATCACGCAGTCCTGGCGCGTCAGCGCAACCATCTCGAGCATGGTCGGAATGCCGCGGCCCTCCTCGCCGACCAGCCAGCCAAGCGCGTTGCGGAATTCCACCTCCGCGCTGGCGTTGGACCAGTCTCCCAGCTTGTCCTTGAGGCGTTCGATGGCGACCGCGTTGTGGCGTCCGTCCGGCAGGAAGCGCGGCACGAGAAAGCACGACAGGCGGTCTTCGGTGTACGCGAGGACCAGATGCGCGTCCGCGGCGGGCGCCGACAGGAACCACTTGTGGCCGATGATCCGGTAGGACCGACCACCGCCGGGCTGTTCCAGCGGCCACGCGCGGGTGGTGTTCGCGCGCACGTCCGAACCGCCCTGCTTCTCGGTCATGCCCATGCCGATGGTGTTGCCGGCCTTCTGCTGCGCCGGCACCGGCCGCGGGTCGTAGCTCGTGGCCAGCACTCGAGGCAGCCACTCCGCCGACGGGCCTGCCGCGCGCCGCAGCGCCGCCACGCTCGCACAGGTCATGGTCAACGGGCACGCCGATCCTTGGTCAGCCTGGTTGTGCAGGTAGAAGAGCGCCATGCGCGCAACGTTGGCCGCCTCGTGCTCCGTTTCGCGCCAGCCGAGGCTCGTCACCCCGGCTTCGATCGCCGCCGCCATCAGTTTGTGGTAGGCGGAGTGGAACTCCACTGCGTCGATGCGGTGCCCGTAGCGGTCAAAGGCGCGCAGCTGCGGCCGGTGCTCGTTGGCCAGTCGTCCCGCCCGCATCAGCTCGCCGCCCACCCGGCGGCCATAGGCCGCGCAGCGCGGCGCGGCCCACTCCGCGCCCTCGCGCGCCAGCGCCTCACGCAGGGGCAGGTCGGTGGCCCACGCGTCCCATGGCTCGAGCGCGGGCGGCTGGTTCGTGACCTCGTGAGTGCGAAAGCGAGCCTCAGGATCGATCTCTTCCATCGTCCGGTGCTCCTGCTGCGGCCTGCGTCGACGGTACGCGCCGCGCCGCGCGCTGTCATCGTCCCCGCGGCAAGGTCCTCGGGAACGCCTGATCTACTGAGCGCCATGACGGGACGCGCGTGAGATAATCGACGGCCTGTGTCCGCGATCCCCGTTCCGACAAGTGTGTCCGAGCTGATCCCGCTGCCGCCCGTGCCTGCTTCGGGAGGCACAATCGTGCGCGCCGGTGCGATGACAGGCCCGCGCGCGGCGCTGGCGCTGGCGGAGCTGGCGCAGCAGACGCAGCGCCTGGTGGTCGCGGTGGTCGCCAATGAGCAGCGCGCGTACCGGCTCGCCGCCGAGCTCGGCTTCTTCCTCGGCGGGGCGCTGCCCGTCACCCACTTCCCGGACAGCGAGACGCTGCCCTACGACCCCTTCTCGCCGCACCAGGAGATCCTCTCGCAGCGGCTGGCGGCGCTGTACGACCTGGCCAGAGCCACGCGCGGCATCTTCGTGCTGAGCGCAGCGTCGTTGCTCGAGCGCATGCCGCCGCCGGCCTGGCTGAACGGCCGCGCCCTGCGCGTCGGGGCCGGCGAGAAGCTCGACCTTTCCGCGTTCCGCGCGCAGCTCGTCGAGGCCGGCTACCAGAGCGTTTCCGAAGTGCAGGCGCAGGGCGAGTTCGCGGTGCGCGGCGCGCTGCTGGACCTCTACCCGATGGGCAGCGCCGCGGCCTATCGCCTCGACCTGTTCGATGAGGAGATCGAGTCCATCCGCTGCTTCGACCCGGAAACCCAGAGATCGGTGGAGAAGGTCGAGGCCGTGCGGCTGCTGCCGGGCCGCGAATTCCCGACCGACCGCGAGGGCATCGACACCTTCCGGCGCCGTTGGCGCGAGGCGTTCAGCGGCGATCCCGCGCGCAGCCCGATCTACACGGAAGTGAGCAAGGGCTTCATGCCCGCCGGCATCGAGAGCTGGGCGCCGCTGTTTCACGCGGAAGGCGCGATGGCCACGCTCATGGACTATCTGCCGCAGGCACCGCTGATCGTCGAGCTGGGCGACACGGCCGCCGCGCTGCAGGCCGAGTGGCGACAGATCACCGAGCGCTTCGAGCGCTACTCGGGCAACCTCGAACGGCCGCTGCTGCCGCCAGCGGTGCTGTTCCATACGCCCGAGCAGGCGGGCGAACGGCTCGCCCCCTGCGCGCGCATCCGCTTCGACGACGGCGACGCGCCGCCCGAGGCGCGGCTGCCGGCCGGCACCACGGCCAGCGCCGAATCGCTCAAGGCGCATGCGCCGCCGCGGGTGCTTTTCGTGGCGGAGTCGGCGGGGCGGCGACAGGCAATGCTCGAATGGCTCAAACCCCAGGGAATCCTGCCGCGCGACTACCAGAGCTGGCCATCCTTCGCAGCCGACCACAAGCGCTACGGCATCGCGCTCGGCCCGCTACAGGAAAGCTTCGCGCTGCCCGCGGCGGGCGTCGCCGTCGTGACGGAAGCACAGGTCTTCGGCCAGAGCGCGCCGGTGGCCGCGCGGCGCCACCACGCGCGTGTGCGCGATCCCGCCACCATCCTGCGCGACCTCAACGACCTGCAGCCCGGAGCGCCGGTCGTACACGTCGAGCACGGCGTCGGCCGCTACCTCGGCCTGCAGAAGCTGAGCGCCGGCGGCGTCGAGACCGAATACCTGGTGCTGGAATACGCGGACAAGGACAAGCTCTACGTCCCGGTCGCCTCGCTCAACCAGATCCACCGCTACACCGGCGCGAGCCCCGAGTCCGCGCCGCTGCACAGCCTTGGCAACGAGCGCTGGGCCAAGGCGCGCGCAAGGGCGCGCGAGAAGACGGCGGACGTCGCCGCCGAGCTGCTGCAGGTCCAGGCGCGGCGCCAGGCGCACGCCGGCCACGCCATGCGCGTCGATCCGACGGATTACGCACGCTTCTGCGCCGGCTTTCCGTTCGAGACGACGCCGGACCAGCAAAGCGCCATCGACGCCGTGCTTGCCGACCTCGCGGCCGACGCGCCGATGGACCGCGTCGTATGCGGCGACGTCGGCTTCGGCAAGACCGAGGTCGCGCTGCGCGCCGCCTTCGTCGCCGCGGCGGCCGGCAGGCAGGTGTGCGTGCTGGCGCCGACCACGCTGCTGGCCTCGCAGCACGAGAAGAACTTCCGCGACCGCTTCAGTGACTGGCCCTTCACGATCGGCACCCTGTCGCGCCTCAACCGCTCGGACCGGCAGCGCGAGGTTCTCGACGGGCTCGCGAGCCGGAAGGTGGACATCGTCATCGGCACCCACCGGCTGCTGCAGGAGGACGTGCGCTTTGCGGATCTTGGCCTGCTGATCGTCGACGAGGAGCAGCGCTTCGGCGTGCGCCAGAAGGAGCGCATCAAGAACCTGCGCGCCGAGGTGGACCTGCTCACGCTCACGGCGACGCCGATCCCGCGCACGCTCAACATGAGCCTCGCCGGCGTGCGCGAGCTGTCGATCGTCGCCACCCCGCCGCCCGACCGCCTGTCGATCCGCACCTTCGTGTCCGAGTGGAACAGCGCGCTGGTGCAGGAAGCCTGCCTGCGCGAGCTCAAGCGCGGCGGGCAGATCTACTTCCTGCACAACGACGTGCGCAGCATGCCGCGTTGTGCGGAAGACATCGCGAAGCTGGTGCCCGAGGCCAGCGTGCGCATGGCCCACGGCCAGATGCGCGAACGCGAGCTCGAGCAGGTGATGCTCGACTTCTACCACGGCCGCTTCAACCTGCTGGTGTGCAGCACGATCATCGAATCAGGCATCGACGTGCCGGCCGCCAACACCATCCTCATCGACCGCGCCGACCGCTTCGGGCTTGCCCAGCTGCACCAGCTGCGCGGTCGCGTGGGGCGCGCGAACCGACGAGCCTACGCTTACCTCTTCGTCCCCTCCAAGCGCGCGCTCACGCCCGACGCACAGCGTCGCCTGGAGGCCATCACGCAGCTCGACGAGCTCGGCGCGGGTTTCGCGCTCGCCACGCAGGACATGGAGATCCGCGGCGCCGGTGAGCTGCTGGGCGAGAACCAGTCCGGCCAGATCGAGGAAGTCGGCTTCACGCTCTACGCGGAAATGCTGGAAGCCGCGGTGCGCGCCATCCGCAGCGGCAAGCTGGACGACGCGCCCTTCACGCTCACCGGCCGCGGCTGCGAGGTCGACCTCGGCATGTCGGCGCTGATCCCCGAGGACTACGTGCCCGACACGCACACGCGGCTCGTGCTCTACAAGCGCCTGGCGGAAACCCGCGACCAGCCGGCGCTACGCGAGCTGCGCATCGAGGCCATCGACCGCTTCGGCCTGCTGCCGCCGCAGGCGGAACGGCTCTTCGAGTGCGCGTTGCTGCGCCAGCGCGGCGAGGCGCTCGGCATCACGCGCATCCGCGCATCGGGCGACGGCGCCACCTTCGAGTTCTCCGGCGACGCGCGCATCGAGCCCGCGCGGCTCATCGCGCTGATCCAGAAGCAGCCGAAGGTCTACCGGCTCGAAGGCTCCGCGCGGCTGCACGTCCGCAGCGCCCTCGGCGAGGGGGGCGAGCGCGCGGAGCGGCTGCTGGAGACGCTCTACGCCCTCGCACCGGCTGCCGCGGGCACGAAGGCGCAGATCCCGGGCCACCCCGCGCCTGCGCGCGAGCCACAAACCGTCACGCCAGCCTGACGCACGGCTTGCCGCGGCGCGACGTCCGCTTCATCGACTGCTGCACCCGCGCCAGCTACGACACCGGCGGTGACGTGCACGTCGCGCGGCCTTGCGCCTCGTCGAGAGCGCCGCCGGGCGGACTTCAATCCCTCGCGTCCCGGGGCGCACCGCTCAGCCGTCAGGCGAGTAAAAAGGAAAGGCGGGCGCCGACAAACCGTCGAAGGGCCGCTCGCCGCATGGCAAGCTGCGCGCAATGCGTGGGAGCCAACCGATGCCCGCACGATCGCCAAAGCGCACGATCGCTCTGTCCGCTGCCCTGTGGGTCCTGCCGTTCGCGGCTGTGGCGGCCGGAGGCACCGCGGTCCTGCCCGCTCTGGGCGACATCCACCGCGGCGCCTTGCGGCTCAGCGCCGCGGACTTCCCGCCCGGCCGGCCGCCGCAGCGAGTTCTCGCCTTCCCGATCCTCGATCAGGCCATCGGCGCCACGGTGCGAGTCGGCGAGGCACCCGCCGTCTGCAACCTCGCGGGCGGCGACGATCCCGGTGACGGTCCGCGCTCCGGCACCCTGCTCTGGCGCTGTTCTGCGGAGCCCGCCGGAAACGCCGGGGCTCGGGAACGATCGGAAGATCCGCGACCGCTGCCCGCGATCATCTTTCCATTCGACGTCGGCGTCGTAGTATCCGGGAGCGCCCACGCGACGTCCGTCGAAGCCGAAGACGGGCGTCGGTGGCGCCTCGTGACCACCGCGTCGCGCGAAGGGTTCCACCGCATCATCCAGGAGTTCCGCGGCGATCGCTGCCTGCGCTCCATCGACTACTACGCTTATGCAGGCTATGACACCGGCGGCGACGCGGAGGCAGTGCGGACCGCCGCCGCGCTGTGCGGTGAGGTCATCGAGCGCAGAGACCAGCTTCACTGAGCACGACGCGGCAGCGCGACGTCGAGAACGAGACGCGCGCGAGCGTGCCCACGCCGCAGAGGGCCGCCGGCCGACACGCGTCGCCGCGAATCCTTCGTCTGCGCATCTCGTGGGCGGTAGCGTGCCCGAGACGCAGGAACGCGACTACGAGTTCCCGTTGAAGACTGCGCCGCACCCGCCGAACGCGCGCTCCACGAGAGCTGCCGCGACGCAACTGTTCGCAGACCCACATACAAAAAAGCGGGGTCGCGTGAAACGCGGCCCCGCCGTCCCTCGAGCGCGTTGGAGTTGCGCGCGCTCAGGCGCCGCCTCCGTCACCCATCGTCACGAAACACGGTAGCGGCAGGCGGACGTGCATCAGTTCGTCTGCAAAAGCCACGGCGAAGCGCCGTAGCCGGACGAGTAGAAAACACCCGGCGCCTTGATGCCGAAGCCGTAGACCGCAGGCGGATCCTGCGTCGTGGTCGCGGCAGGATCAGCGTGAGCCGCGTCGGCTGACGTGCTCGGCGTCGTCACGCCCGCAATGGGCTCGCGATTCTGCAGCAGGTTGTTGACCACATTGGCCGGTACCGCGCCACTCACCGCGTATCCACCCACCAGCAGCAGCGAGTCGCCCGCCAGGTAGGAGGGCACGCCGTGCTTCTGCTCGAGCCAACGAACGTTGCTGGCGTTGACGACCCGGACGTTGAAGCCGTGCTGGCCGAGATACTTGGCGTAGCCGGTACAGGACTGGCAGGCCGGGTTCTGGTACAGCGTCGCCGGAACGGGCGCCGCCGAACCGGGAGCGGCCGCCATGGCCGGCAGAACAAAAAACAGGCTGGCAAACGCCAGCGATATCAAGGTACCGATACGTTTCAAGGAAGCAATCATCGTTTTTTCTCTTGTTTTTCAACGAACGCTGCGCCACGCACCGGCCGTGAGCCCGACGCCGCGCAGCAGCAAGTGGCTTGGAGTCGTCATCGCGCGCCATGGCAGGTGCACCGTGATCCGCGGCTCAGCCACGGACTCGGGATGCGCCAAGCCACTGCGCGTCGGCGACGCGACCCGTCTGAAAACCACTCAGGGCGGATGCAGCGGATCCCGACCCCGCAGGAAGAGGGCGTCAGCGAAAGCCGCGCGTGTGAACGAGCGGCACACGTCGGTCCCAGCGAAACCGGAGGACTGGGTCACCTGCTGATCCGCAGCCGTGCATTGAGCGCCGCAGTGCGGCGTCGCAGGGACTGCGGTGGTTGTCGGGCGAGGCCGCTTCAACGTCTCCGCACGTACCCGAGTCGTAGTAGTCATGAACATTACTACGCTATATGGGGCGTGCTGCGATCAATGCAAGACGCCGCCAACGCAGCGCACAGCGCATTGCGCCCCCGCGCCGCAAAGCTCGAATGGCACCCGTCGAGAACAGTCCAGACGGGGTGCCGGCGCCCTGCCTATCGCGGGCGAGCGTGGTCAGCCAATGGGAGCGACCGCGAGCAGCCGCGGTCAGAAGACGCTCAGCGGCTGCGCACGACCCAGAGCTGTCGACCCGGCGCGAACCTAGATTCGAGGCTGGCTACCTGCGCCAGCGCCTCGTCGCGACTGCCGAAGCCCGTCAGCTGCACGCGATACCACGTCTGTCCATCCACCTGCGCGGGCACCACCACGGCGTCGTAGCCGGCGTCGGCGAGACGTTGGCGCTGACGGCGCGCGTCGTCCTGCTCGGGAGAGGAGGCGACGTTGATTGCCCAGCCACTGTCACTCCTCGCCTTCGCATCGGTGGCCGCCGCGGCGGCTTCGGGACTGCGTGCCTCGGCGGCGGCGGGACGGCGGGCGGCCACCTCTGTTTGTGCAGCGGCGGCCGCCAGCTCCCGATGCAGCTCGGCCGCGCGTGCGCGCTCACGCGCCGCAGGGATACCGATGGCGGACGGTTGGTTCCTGGACGCGGTCGGCTTCTCTTCGCGCACCTGCACCCCACCTGCGCTCGCCACCATGCGACCGGCGTCCGCCGCCGCGAGGGTCGGGCCGAGAGCGGTCGGTGCGAGTGCGGGCAACGCCCAGCCCGACGACAGGGACTGGCGCAGGTCGGCGGTGAAGGCGCTCTCCGCGAGCCCGGAGGGGCGCGTCGTCATGCATTTGCCCCCCGTCACCGCGCCTCCGCGCGTGCTGCCGATGGCCTGCCAGGTGACGCCGCCCGCCGCCACACACAGGTCGACTACCGACGTGCCCGCGGCGTGGCGCAGGAAATATTCACCCGGCTGGAGCGCGAGACGCTCGCCCCCCGCGTAGACGTACAGCGACCGCGGGATGCC
>DASVGQ010000106.1:0-14974 GCA_036379455.1 Nevskiaceae bacterium | reverse complement strand
GGAGAAATCAGGCGTTCCCCCGCTGGAGAGCCTGAGTCCCGCTCAGGCGCGCGCACAGTACGCGCAGGGCGCAGCGATCGTCGCCGGTCATCCGCCGGAAATCTTCGCGACCCGCGACCTGGAAGCGCCGGGCCCCTTCGGTGCGATCCCGCTGCGCCTCTACACGCCCCGCGACCCACGCGGTGACAGGCTCCCGGTCCTTGTCTACCTGCACGGCGGCGGCTACGTCATCGGCAGCCGTGATTCCCACGACGTGGCGTGCCGCTATCTGGCGCTTGGTGGGGACTGTCTGGTGGCTTCCGTCGATTACCATCTCGCGCCGGAGCACCCTTTCCCGGAGCCCGTCGACGATTGCTGGGCTGCCCTTGAATGGATCGCCGCGCACGCACCCCAGCTCGGTGGACGCAGCGACGCGCTGGCGATCGGTGGCGACAGCGCCGGCGGCAATCTCGCGGCGGCGCTGTGCCTGCTGGCACGAGACCGCGGTGGCCCGGGCATCGCGTTCCAGCTGCTGATCTATCCGGGCATCGACATGACGCTCGGCTTCCCCTCGCAGCAGCTGTTCGCGAACGGTTACCGGCTCACCCATTCGCTGATTGAATGGTTCTACGATCAGTACTTCAGCGGCGCCGACCGCAACCGCCGAGACCCGCGATGCTCCGTCCTGCTCGCCGAGGACCTCAGCCGTCTGCCACCCACGCTGATCATCGGCGCCGGCTACGACCCGCTGCGCGACGAAGGCCTCGCGTACCACAAACGACTCGTGGAAAGCGGCGTGCGCACGCGGCACAGCCTGTACCCGGGCATGATCCACGGCTTCATCAACATGACGGCGTTTCTTGACGCGTCCCGCGCCTGCCTCGACGAATGCGGCCGGGAGCTCCGCGCCTGCTTCGCCGCGCGTTCGACGCAGTCAGGCGACTGAGGCGCGCGTCTCGGGACCGCAGCGCGCCCGCCGCGCCACAGACAGGATCCCGCCTGCCCGAGCGCTGCTCACTTCAGCGCGTAGCGGAATTCCTGTTTGAAGCGGCGCGCGAAGCTTTCGGGCGTGGTCGTGTGGTTCTGCGGGCCGGGTCGCTCGATCTTGATGGCGCCCATCAGCGACGCCACTCGCCCCGAGGTTTCCCAGTCCATGCCCCGGAGCATGCCGTAGAGCAACCCACCGCGGTAGGCGTCGCCGCAGCCCGTGGGATCGGCGAGCGACGCCGCGTGGGCGCACGGAATCTCGTGGACCTTGCCGTCCGCGTAGATCTGTGAACCCTTGCCACCGTAGGTCACGATCAGCGCGGTCACCCGTTCCGCGATCTGCTTGAGCGTAAACCCGGTGCGTTGCATGAGCATCTCGGCTTCGTAGCTGTTGACGGCCACGTAGCTGGCCTGCTCGATGAAGGTCTTCAGCTCCCCGCCGTTGAACATCGGCATCCCCTGCCCGGGGTCGAAGATGAACGGGATGCCGGCTTCCGCCAGTTCGGCGGCGTGCGTCACCATGCCCTCGCGCCCATCCGGAGACACCGTCCCGAAGCGGACGCGGTACTGGCCGTATTCTGGTGCAACGGCCTGGGTGTGCGCGAAGTTCATCGCGCCCGGGTGGAAAGCCGTGATCTGGTTGTCGTCCAGATCGGTGGTGATGTAGGCCTGTGCGGTATAGGCCTCCGGCACCTGCTTGACGAGGCTGCGGTCGATGCCGTGCTTGTCGAGCCAGCGGGCGTACTCGTCGAAGTCATGCCCGACCGTTGCCATCGGCAGCGCATTTCCGCCGAGCAGATGCAGGTTGTACGCGATGTTGCCGGCCGTGCCGCCGAATTCGTGCCGGAGCTTCGGCACGAGGAAAGACACGTTCAGCATGTGCACCTTGTCCGGCAGGATCTCGTTCTTGAACTGTCCCGAGAACACCATGATCGTGTCGTAGGCGACCGATCCGCAGATCAGCGCGGCGTCTTTCTTCTGGGTCATCGTTCTAGACGGTTTCGAGCGGCTTGGCGGGTATGGATTCACCCGTCGCGGGGGATGAAGGCTGCGTTGTGCCGGCTTCAACGGGGTGCCACGCGATGTCGAGGTGGCGTGCAGCGCGCACGTCATCCAGGCGTCGCACGGGCTGCGTCCACGGCGCACCACGTAGCTTGTCCATGTCGGTGCGCGCCTCGTTCCAGATCGAGGCCATGGCATCGGCAAAGGCATCGAGCGTGTCCTTGTCCTCGGTTTCGGTCGGCTCGATCAACAGGCACTCTGGCACCAGCAGCGGGAAGTAGATCGTCGGCGCGTAGAAGCCGTAGTCCAGCAGGCGCTTGGCGAGGTCGGTGGCCGTCAGGCCGAGCTCCTGTTTTTGCTTCTTCAGCGTGACGATGAACTCATGGCTGCACCGACGCTGCGGAAACGCCAATTCGAAGCCCTGCTTCGCGAGCCGCGCGGCAAGGTAATTCGCGTTCAGCGTGGCGAATTCCCCGACCCGCCGCATGCCTTCGCGTCCCAGCAGGCGCGCGTACACATAGGCTCGCAGGAGCACGCCGACGTTGCCGGTGAAAGCCGACAGGCGACCGATGGACTGCGGACGATCCCGTTCATCCAGCAGGCGGAAGCGCGGCCGGGCTTCTGACCCCTCGCGCCCCACGATCGGCACCGGCAGATACGGCAGAAGCCGTTTCGCAACGCCCACCGTCCCCGCCCCGGGACCGCCCCCGCCGTGCGGCGTGGAAAAGGTCTTGTGCAGATTCAGGTGCAAGACGTCGAAGTCCATGTCGCCGGGGCGTACCTGGCCAAGCACGGCGTTGAGGTTCGCTCCGTCGTAGTACAGCAGGCCGCCGGCCGAGTGGACGATATCGGCGATGTCGCGGATGTGGCGTTCGAACACGCCGAGCGTGCTGGGGTTGGTCAGCATGATGCCCGCAGTGTGCGGCCCGACCGCCGCCCGTAGCGCGTCCAGATCCAGATCGCCGTCACGCCCGGTGGCGATCTCCCGCACCTTGAGTCCGACCATGCTGGCGGTCGCAGGGTTCGTCCCGTGGGCGGCGTCTGGCACGAGGATCTCGTTCCTCGCGTGGTCGCCGCGCGCGGCGTGGTACGCGCAGATCATCGAGACCCCGGAAAACTCGCCCTGTGCGCCCGCCATCGGTGCGAGGCTGATCCCCGCCATGCCGGTCGCCGCCTTCAGGATCTCCTGAAGGTCATAAAGACAGGCCAGCAGCCCCTGGCTGCAGCTGTCAGGTGCCAGCGGATGATGGTCGAGGAACTCCGGCAGCATCGCAAGCCGGTTGCAGGCCCGCGGGTTGTATTTCATCGTGCACGAACCGAGCGGATAGAAGTTCGTGTCGATACCGAAGTTCAGCCGCGACAGGCGCGTGTAGTGCCGCACGACCTGCAGTTCGGATACTTCCGGCAGCGCCGGCGGCGCGGCGCGGCGCAACGCCGCCGGAACGTCCACCGCGACCCGCGAAAGGGGTGCCTGCGCAGTTGCGCGCCGCCCCTCGCGAGACAGCTCGAAGATCAGCTTCTCGACCATCCGGCCAGCATCCCCTTACTTGTTCAACGCCGCCAGGGCCGACGCGTAATCCGGCTCTTCCGTGATCTCGGGCACCAGCTGCTTGTAGACGACCTTGTTGTTCTCGTCGAGCACGACGACGGCCCGGGAAAGCACGCCCGCGAGCGGTCCGGTCTCCAGCAGCACGCCATATTCCTTGCCGAAGTTGCGCCCGCGCATGAGCGACAGCGTCGTCACGTTGTTCAGCCCCTCGGCGCCACAGAAACGCTGCTGCGCGAACGGCAGGTCGGCTGAAATGCACAGCACGACCGTGTTCTTGAGACCCGCTGCCTTCTCGTTGAACTTGCGCACGGAATTCGCGCACACCGGTGTATCGACCGATGGGAAGATGTTGAGCACCTTGCGCTTGCCGGAGAAATCGTGCAGCGAGACGTCCTCCAGCTTGGCGTTGACCAGACGGAATCCGGGCGCGTTGGCGCCCACCGTCGGCAGATCCCCGACCGTCGTGCACGCGTTGCCGTGAAGCTTCACCTCTGCCATTTCTCGTTCTCCATCGTCGAAAGTGAACCTAGGCTTGTAACACCTCACCCAGGGCCTGTCCATAGCGCTCGATGTCCGCCTCCGTGCGCGTTTCCGTGGCACAGACAAGCAGTCCGTCGCCGAGCTTCGGGTAATGACGCGTCAAGTCGAAACCCCCGAAAATACGCCGTTTGGCAAGCGCCTCGAGCACCTCATCCACCGGCCGCGGGAGGCGCAGCGCGGCCTCGTTGAAGGGTCCAGCGGTGAACACCAGCGAGACACCCCGCACGCGCGTGAGCCGCCGCGCCAGCGCACGCGTGTTCGCGACGCTGATGGCGGCGACCCGGGCGAGGCCTTCGCCGCCGAGCAGCGCCATGTGAATCGTGGCGGCGGTCACCAGCAGCCCCTGGTTGGTGCAGATGTTCGACGTCGCACGCGCGCGGCGGATGTGCTGCTCGCGCGCCTGCAGCGTCAGCGTGTAGCCGGGCCTGCCGTCGACGTCCAGGGTTCGTCCGACGATGCGCCCCGGCAACTGCCGCACCAATCTCTGCCGGGTAGTCAGGAACCCGAAATACGGGCCGCCGCCCGAGAGTGGTGCGCCCAGAGACTGGCCGTCGCCGCAGCAGATATCCGCGCCGACGCCGTCCCAGGTTCCCGGCGGCTTCAGCAACGCGAGCGAAACCGGATCGACCAGCGCGATCACGAGCGCACCGTGTGCGTGCGCCCAGTGGGTCAGCGCGTCCACGTCTTCCAGTAGACCGAAGAAGTTCGGCTGCGGCACGACAACCGCCGTCAGTTCCCCCGGATTCTCCGGCAGACGGCAGCGCCCATCGGCCTCATCGAAGCCCCCCTCCACCAGCTCCACCCCGCGTGAGTGGGTCAGCGTCCGGACTACCTGTCGGTAATACGGATGGACGCTCGCCGGCAGGAGCACCCGCGCATCGCCGGTCGGCGCCTTGATACGCACCGCCATCAGAATCGCCTCGGCCAGCGCCGACGCGCCGTCGTACATCGACGCGTTCGACACCTCCATGCCGGTCAGCGCGCACATCATGCTCTGGTACTCGTAGAGCAGTTGCAGCGTGCCCTGGCTCGCCTCCGCCTGATAGGGCGTATACGAGGAATAGAACTCGCCGCGCGTCGTGAGCTCCCACACCGCCGCCGGGATATGACGCTCATAGGCGCCCGCACCGCAGAAGTTGAGCAGCACGCCGTCCTCGGCGGCGCGTTCTCGCATCAGGCGCGTGACCTGCATCTCCGAGAGGCCCGGCGGAGCTGCCTTGAGCGGCCCGCAGCGAAGATCGTGCGGAATCTCGTCGAACAGTGCGTCCGTGCTCGGAGCGCCGATGACGCCCAGCATTTGCTGTACGTCCGCTTGCGTGTGGGGGATGAACGGCATGTCGAACTCTTCGTGATTCCGGATGACGGTGGACGGTCGCCCGGCCGGGAGGCCGCGCAGGCGGTCCCTGCTGTGTGCGGCCTGGCGCGAAAACTATTCGGCCGCTATGGCGGCCTCATAGCCGGCTGCATCCAGCAGGCGCTCAAAGGCCGTGGCATCGGCTGGCCGCATTTTCCACAGCCACCCCTTGCCGTAGGGGTCCTCGTTGATCAGCTCCGGCTTGTCTCCGAGCGCAGCGTTGGCCTCGGTGACCTCTCCCGCGACCGGCGCGTAGATGTCCGATGCCGACTTCACCGATTCCAGCACGGCGCAGGATTCACCTTCGGCCAGATCGCGTCCCGTTGCCGGCGGCTCAGCGAACACCAGATCGCCGAGCGACTCCTGGGCGTGATCGGTGATGCCTACCACGAGCGTGCCGTCTTCGAGCTTTCTCACCCATTCGTGGGTCTTCACGTACCGCAGTTCCGCTGGAATCTTGCTCACCGTCTGCCCTCGAGACGACTGATGAAGTTCGACATTGTACGGTGCGTCACACGAGGACCTTGCCATGGCGCACGAACGGAGGTTTGACGCGCCGCAGCGGGTGCCACTGGCCGCGTATCTCGACCTCGAAAGGCGGCTCGGCGCTGCGCAACGTCCGCGCGAGGCCGATGGACGCCTTCATCGTTGGTGCGAAGCCGCCGCTGGTGAGTTGCCCGACCCGGCGCCTGGCCGCGTCGCGCACCTGCATGTGCGCGCGCAGCACGCCGCGTCCTTCCAGCACCACCCCGGCAAACAGATGCGGCGGCGCATGGCGCTGCTGTTCCAGCGCTGCGCGACCGACAAAGTCGCGATCGAAGGGCTCCCATGCCACCGTCCAGCCGAGCCCGCACTCCAGCGGGGAAACGGTTTCGTCCATGTCGTTGCCGTAGAGGTTGAGGCCCGCCTCCAGGCGCAGTGAGTCGCGCGCACCAAGGCCGCATGGCACGACGCCCTCCCGGGCCAACGCGTCCCACAGGGCGATCAGGGGCTCCTGCGGCAGCACCAGCTCGAAGCCGTCCTCGCCGGTGTAACCGGTGCGCGATACCTGCCAGCCACCATCCCAGGCGGCGTTGAAAGGCTTGAGCGCCATCGCGCGCTGCACCAGCGTCGGCTGCAGGTGCGCGGCGACCGCGTCGCGCGCCTGTGGACCCTGCACGGCGATAATCCCGAGATCCTCCCGATGCCGCACTTCAGCGCCGTAGCGCGTCGCGTGTTCGCGCATCCAGGCGATATCCTTGTCGGACGTTCCGGCGTTGACCACGATGCGATAGCTCGGCGCTGCATTGTCTTCTCCGTCCGCGCGCCGTGTGACGATGAGGTCGTCGACGACTCCACCCTCGGGCCGCAGCATGCAGGTGTAGAGCGCACGCCCCGGCGTGTTGAGCTTGGCCACATCATTTGCCAGCAGGCCGCGCAGGAACTCCGTCGCGCGCGCGCCATCAACGTCCACCACCTGCATGTGGCTGACGTCGAACATGCCGCTGTGGCTGCGCACCGCGGAGTGCTCCTCGAGCTGGGAACCGTAGTGCAGCGGCATCTCCCAGCCCGCGAAATCGACGAGTCTTGCGCCCAGCGCGGCGTGGCGCGGGTACAGCGCGGTGCGTTTCAGCATGAGGGCTGGATCCGGCGAGGTTGAAGGATGAGGAAGCGTCCGGCGCGGATTATCACGCAGCTGGACCGTCGCCGCGCGGGGCTTGCGGATGCTCAGCCCGCCGCCTGCGCGGCGAACCACGACTTCAGCGGACCCAGCGCACCCACCGCATGCAATCCCGCACCGAGTACCTGTCGCACGCCCGGACGGGCAAGGCGGAACCCGCGCGAGAGCGCATCAGTCAGGACAAGCATTTCCAGATTGTCGGCACGGCGCCGGCGTTCATAGGTACGCAGGGTGCGCACCGACGCCCAGTCCCGCCCGGCCGTCCGCGCGTCGACGAGGGCATCTCTCAGCGCCGCGGCATCCGCCAGCCCGAGGTTCACGCCCTGCCCCGCCAGCGGGTGCACGACGTGCGCCGCGTCGCCCACCAGCGCCAGCCCGTCTAGCACGTAGCTTCGCGCGTGCTGCAGTCGCAGCGGAAACCCGGTGCGCGGTGTCGTCGCCGTGACGCTCCCGAGAGCCTCAACGGCTTTTGTCAGCTCGCGACAGAAGGCCGCGTCATCCTGCGCCATCAGCTCCTGCGCACGTGATTCGGTGGCGGACCACACCAGCGAACTGCGCCCATCGCTCAGCGGCAGAAGCGCAACCGGCCCGGTCGTCAGGAACCGTTGCCAGGCGGTGTGCTGATGAGGACGCTCGGTCTCGACGTTGCAGACGATGGCGCGCTGAGCGTATCGCCAGGCGATCGTGTCGATTCCCGCACCGCGACGCAGCCGCGAATCGGCACCGTCCGCGGCGATCACCAGGCGCACCGCCAGCCGTCGGTCGCTCCCGAGGACGAGGCGGCCACCGTTCCCGGTCGGTTCCCATCGGGCATCACCTGACGCCGGCACGCACCGCACTCCTGCCGCTTCAAGGCCCGCCCACAGGCGATCGACCAGCAGCGGCCGCTCGACGATCCAGCCCAGTTCATCGCATGCGAGCTCTCTTGCCGCGAAGTGCAGCCCGCGCGTGGGCCGGTCGACCCACACCCGCATGTCGGTATAGGCGCAGGCGCGCACCGTCGCGACCGCGCGCCATACGCCAAGCTCGCTCAGGAACCGAGTAGAAGCCGGCGACAGCGCGTAGACGCGCGACGAGTATCGGGAGCCATCGAAGGCCGGCGGCCGCGGTCCGCGATCTACCATGACAACGCGGAAGCCCGCGCGCGCCAGCGCCAGAGCAGTCGCGGCGCCCACCGGCCCGCCGCCGACGACGGCAATCTCGCGGCGCGCTTCGTCATCCACCGGATCCATCCCGCAGGCCGGGCGGCAGGCCGAAGTACCCGAGGTGCTGGCGCAACAGCCAGCGATGGGCAGGCGGTGCGAGCTGACTCCCGACCAGCCCCCAGTGACGCGCCTGCCGCAGCCCAGGCAGCGGGCTCGTGAAGGCGCGCGCCAGCAGGTCCGTGAACGCCACCGCCGCCCGCCGGTCTCCGCGTCGCAGCGCCACGAAGCGCTGCAGGACCTGAGCAGCGCCGGGATCGGCCGCGCCCGCGAGCAGCGCACCGAGATTCACGGCGTCCCGCAGCCCGAGGTTGAACCCCTGCGCGGCGACCGGATGGATGCTCTGCGCCGCGTTGCCGATGAATGCCACGCGTCCCGACACCGATGCACGCCCGACGATGCGTTCGAGCCGGTGCGGCGCGCGGCGGCCCAACTGGAGGAAGCGGCCGAGGCGCCCGCCGAAGCGTTCCTGAAGCTGCGCGAGGTAGTCGGCGGTGCTCATGTTCACCAGACCGTCCGCGCGATGCGTAGGAACCGTCTGGATGACCGAACACGCGTCCGGTGCCTTCGGCAGCACCGCGAGTGGGCCTTCCGGCGTGAAGTATTCGTAGGCTACGCCGTGGTGCGGACGCCCGATGCGCACCGCGGAGACGATCGCGCACTGCCGGTAATCGCGTCGCTGGAGCGCCACGCCCAGCAGCCGCCGCACGGCCGAATCCGCACCGTCAGCCGCCACGACGAGGCGTGCGCGCAGCGCACGCCCGGCGCCTGCAGCCTCGTAGCGCAGGGCAACGGAGTCCGGCCCGTTGTCCACGGCCGCCACCTTGCCGCCGTCTATCCACGTCGCGCGCGTCGACATCGCGGCGGTGCGGAGCACCGCGGCGATGACGCGCACGGGAACGTTCCACCCCAGCGCCTCGAGGCCCGCTTCAGCTGCCGTGAAGCGGGTGACGCCGAAGCGTCCCCGTTCAGAGATCTGTGTCGCCAGGATCGGCGCGGCGTGTTCCTTCAGCGTTGGCCATACATCCAGCCGCTGGAAGATCCGGCGACTCGCGTCGTTGAGCGCGAGGCAACGCTCATCCCAGGGGCCTTGCGGGACCGGCAGTTCCTGCGACCGCGGCGCCTCGGCCGCTTCCAGTACCACGACATCCAGCCCGGGCGGCAGCGCGAGCGCGAGAGCCGCACCAACCAGCCCGCCGCCCACGACGACGACGTCACAGGTATCCATCGGCTATGCCCGGCCGGCGCGCTGGCTGAGGCAGGTCAGTGCGGCAACGCCGCGGCCGGATTGTTGTCGGCGGCCACCAGATGTGCCTCGGCCCGCTTGCGCAGCTCGGGCGGCAGCGGGACGCTCTGGTTGGTGTCGAGATTCGCCTGCACGGCCACGATGTTGCAGGTGGCGAGCATGGCGCCGCTGTCGTCGTCCAGCATCTGGTGCAGGAAGCGGAAATACTTCTCGCCGACCGCGAGGAAGCCGCTGCGCACGTGCACCAGCTCACCGCCGCGCAGCTCGCGCAGGAACTGGAAGTTCTGCCGGATGATGGCGATGCGCAGATTCTGCTTGCGCATGGATGCCGGCGCGAGGCCGATGGCGTGCAGCAGCAGCCAGGTCGCTTGGTCGAAGCGTGACACGTACATGCGCGAGTTCATGTAGCTCGTCGCGTCGTATTCGTAGGCCAGGACCACGCCCCGGAACGTTTCTACCCATTCGGCCATTGCCTGCTGCTCCTCAATCCACCGTTTTCAGTTCGGTTCCGCGGCAGCGCCCGCCGCCTCGAGCTGCATGACCCACTCCAGCGCCCAGCCCGGCGCCACCTCTTCCGGCAGCTCGGTCGAGGACGCATCGTGCTGGCGAATATCGCCGACGCGGTGCGCGCCGAGCTTCGTCAGCAGTTCGTCGAAGCGGGTGCCGCCGTGGCAGAAGGTGTCGCTGTAGGTATGGTCGCCCAGCGCAAACACGCCGTAGCGCACGTCGGACAGATCCGGATGCGCGGCCTCCAGCTTCTCGAGAAACTCGATGGCGTTGTCGGGCACGTTGCCGAAGCCGTAGGTCGAGGTGCAGATGATGAAGGCGCCTCCAGCGGCGAACACGCTGACGTCGAGGTCGTCCATCATCTTGACGTCGACCTCGTGACCGGCGTCGCCGAGCGCCTGCTCCATCTCGTCGGCGACCATCTCGGCGGTTCCCGTCATCGTGGCTACCAGGATCGTCAGCTGCATCGATGCCCTTCCCCGTCGATCGTCGCGCCGCCGGATCAGTCGACCGGCCGGCAGGCGCCGGTAATAATGCAACACTCCATCAGGGAAATCGAACGCGCGGGGAGCCTGCGGATTCATGAAACACGTCGCCATCATCGGCAGCGGTCCGGCCGGGTGCTACCTCGCCGAACAGCTGCTGCGAGCGCTGCCCAAGGGCCGCATCGACGTCATCGAACGGCTGCCGGTGCCCTTCGGCCTGGTGCGCTACGGCGTCGCTCCGGACCACCAGGGCACGAAGAACATCTCGCGGCTGCTCGATCGCACGCTCGGCCGCGACCGGGTCCGTTTCTTCGGCCATGTGGATGTCGGCCGCGACGTCAAGCTGGACGAGCTGCGCGCGCTCTATGACGCCGTCGTCCTCGCCACGGGCGCACCGCATGATCGGCGCCTCGGCATTCCCGGAGAAGACCTGCCCGGCGTGGTCGGGTCCGGTGCTTTCGTCGGCTGGTACAACAACCATCCGGATTATCCAGAGCCAGCCATCGCCGGCCTGCGGTCGGCGGTGGTCATCGGCAACGGCAACGTCGCCATCGACGTGGTACGCGTGCTCGCGAAGACGGGAGACGAGCTCGCGGGCTCGGACCTGACGCCAGAAGTGACGGGCCGGCTCGCGCAGCAACCCCTCGAGGTCATCCACGTCGTCGGCCGTCGCGGCGCGGAGCATGCGAAGTTCGCCCCCGAGGAAGTGGCAGAGCTTGGCCATCTCGCGCGTGCGCGGCCGGCGTTCGCGGACCCCGAGGCGCTCGCGCGCGCACGGGCCGCGGGCGGCGGCGGCAAGACTCTGGAGGTGCTCGAGGGGTTCCGGCACGACGCGCGGGACGTCCCCGTCCGGATCCTGTTCCATTTCGACATGCGACCGGAGCGCATCGAGGGCGACGGGCGCGTCGCCTCGGTGCATTTCGCGCACACCGATGGACATCAGAGCACACTCGCGGCGCAGTTGGTGGTGACCTGCATCGGCTACGAGACCACTGCCTGCGACACGCGGCGCCCCGAGCGCGGCATCTTCGCCAACGATGCGGCGCGCATCGAAGACGGGCTCTATGTCGTCGGTTGGGCGGGACGCGGACCTTCCGGAACGATCCCGACAAACCGCGCGGAGGCCCAGCGCGTGGCCAAGCGTATGGCCGGCGAAGTCGGCGATCACGGCCGGCGAGGCGGCGACGCCCTGGCCGAGCTGCTGGCGCAGCGTGGCGTCCGCAGCGTCGACCACGCGGGCTGGAAACGCATCGAGGCTGCGGAGACCGCGAGGGCAGGCGCGGGCCGCTGCCGCGCGAAGTTCGCATCCACGCGGGCGATGATGGCGGCGCTCGATGGCTGAGCACAGGCTCGGCCCGCGCTCGAAGCCATCATCTGCCCGGACACCGCCGGCGCCTGCCTGCCGCGCAGCCGCGTACTCCGCATCAGGACCGTGAGCGCGACCCGCGTGCCGTGTTCGTCTTCGCCGATGAAGGGGCGTCGAGCGCCACCGTTCGTCGCTTCCTGGCCGCCGAATCGCTGTCGCCTTCCAACGTCGTGCTGGATCACTCCCAGCGGCTCGCGTGCACCATGAACGTACGCGGATTTCCGACGACCTTGTTCTTCGGCAGCGACGGTCGACTGGTCGAGCTGCACACCGGCATGCTCTCCGGCGCGACCCTGGCGCGCAGTCTGCAGCGCGCCTTCGCCTCCAACCGCAAAGCCGCAGCCCGATGAGAATTCCGGGCGCCGCCGGCAACGGCGCAGAACGCTGCTCCGGCCGAACGCTGTACCGCGGAGTCTGGCGGCAACGCCGCGTGGCCAGACTGGGCGCTGCCTTGTAGCATGGCCTTGTCGCCGAATGCCTACGTACCCGCGCCCATGGACAACATCAAGACCGACCTCGCAGCCGCGCTGCGCCCAACCCCTATCATCGACTCGGACCACCCCGCGGTCGCCGCCTTCGCACGCAGCGCCGCGAGAGAAACTGCAACGGCGCGCGAGCAAGCCGTCGCCATCTACTACGCGGTGCGCGACGGCTTTCGCTACGACCCTTACCACATGGTGCTGACGGAGCATGGGCTGGCGGCCAGCACCGTCATCGCGGAAGGCCACGGCTGGTGCGTCAACAAGGCGGCGCTCATGGCCGCCGCCTGCCGCGCGACGGGGATCCCTGCACGCGTCGGTTATGCCGATGTCCGCAACCACCTGTCGACGAAGCGCCTGCGCGAGAACTTCGGAACGGACGTCTTCTACTGGCACGGCTACACGTCCGTGCTCATCGACGGCCGTTGGGTCAAGGCGACGCCGGCGTTCAACGTCGAGCTGTGCGAGAAATTCCGCCTCAAGACGCTCGAATTCGACGGCCGCGAGGACTCCATCTACCACCCCTTCGATCTCGACGGGCACCGGCACATGGAGTACCTGCGGTTCCGTGGCGACTTCGACGACGTGCCGCTGGCCGCCATCCGCGAGACACTTGGCCAGCACTATCCGCACACCTCCAAACTGTTCGGCGCCGACTTCGAAGCCGACGTGGCGCAGGAAACCGCAGGTTGAGCGCGGACATCGCGCGACAGCAATGACGGTGGCGGACCGAGCAGAACCTGCTTGAGCG
Source organism: Nevskiaceae bacterium (assembly GCA_036379455.1). GTDB lineage: Bacteria > Pseudomonadota > Gammaproteobacteria > Nevskiales > Nevskiaceae > SCRT01. The sequence continues at coordinate 1,867 of DASVGQ010000106.1, read as the reverse complement.
ATGGGCTGACGATCCCGCGCAGGCGCGCGCGATAATTCGTCATCAGCGCCGACGGTGGCGCAGGAATCAAGGAGCTCAGGATGAAACAGGATCAGGCAACAGCGGCAGCGACACCGGCGGCCGACACGCAGCTCGGCCGCATGCGGGCCGCCATCGGCAAGACCGTGACCTTCGCACCGCGCTTCCTGCGCGGCGAAGTCGCGGCCGATGACATGGCCAACACCATGGTCGGCGCCGTCAAGGGCTACGTCGAACAGGAGCGCAGTGCAGGCGGCGACGGCCGACCGCAGGACGCGCAGGCACAGCAGCTCCAGCAGGTGCTCTCCGAACTCATGGCCTGTGGGTCGGGCTATCTCGCGGGGCGCTGCGACGGCGCCTGCGTCGCGCGCACGATGACCTACATGGTGCAGGAGTTCGGATCACAGCCGGGCGCGTCGGCCTGAGCCACAGTCGCCGCACGACCGCGGTCCATGCGCATCCGGCGATGATGCAAGGACAACGCGTAGCCGGCAGCGAACGGCTGCAGCGCGCGCAAGGCGACACTCGGATTACCGTCGTCGCGTATCGGCGCGACGACGCGGCTCCCGGGGAAGCGGAGGACGAAGACCTTGGCCGATGACAGCCTGCCGCGGCACCACCCTTCGGCGCGATTCCGCGCACGGTCGGCGGGCGATGCGCTGACACCGGCCGCAGCGGCGCGCAGCTACCAATCCGTAGCGCTGGTGCTGCAAGGCGGTGGCGCGCTCGGCGCGTATCAGTGCGGCGTCTACGAAGGGCTGCACGCGGCGGGCCTTCGCCCGGACTGGTTCGTCGGCACTTCCATCGGTGCGATCAACGCGGCGATCATGGCCGGCAACGAACCCGAGCGGCGCGTAGAACGCCTGCACGAGTTCTGGGACCTGATCTGCGAGCCCGTCGGCCTCGCCGGCACGATGGCGAGCGCAATACGCACCATGCTCTCGCTGAGCCCGCGCAATCCGTTGCTGGACGGCTGGGCCAATTCGATGGGCGCACTGGGCGCACTGGTGTTCGGTCAGCGGGGATATTTCCACACGCGGCCGCAGTCACCCTTCCTGCTCGGCGGCGGCGCACCGGCGGCCACGAGCTTCTACGACACGACGCCGCTTCGATCAACCCTCGAACGGCTGGTCGACTTCGACCGCATCAACGCGCGACGCGGCGTGCGGCTGAGCGTCGGCGCGGCGCAGATCGAGACCGGCAACAGCCACTACTTCGACTCGAGCCGTGAAACCATCGGGCCCGAGCACGTCATGGCTTCGGCGGCGCTGCCACCAGCCTTTCCAGCGGTGGAGATCGACGGCTTCCACTACTGGGACGGCGGCATCGTTTCCAATACGCCGCTGGAATGCGTGTGGAACGACGACCCGCGCCGCGACAGCCTGGTGCTGCAGGTCGATCTGTGGAGCGCCCGCGGCACGCGGCCCGCGACCATGATGGACGTCTTCGAACGGCAGAAGGACATCCAGTACTCCAGCCGTACCCGGCTGGTCACGGACTACGGCGCAACCCTGCAGAAGCTGCGGCTCGAGATCGCCGATGCACTCGCGCAGCTGCCCGAAGGCGCGCTGGATCCGAAGCTGCGCAAGGCGCTCCTGCCGTGGACCTGCAGCCACGTGTTCAACATCGTGCATCTCATCTATCAGTCGAAGCCCTACGAAGCGCAGTTCAAGGACTACGCCTTCGGCCTCGGCACGCAGCGGCAGCACTGGGCGGACGGCCTCGCCGACATGCAGCACACGCTGGAGCACCCCGACTTCTTCGCCAGGCCGTCGCACGAGGCGGGCGTGGTGACGCACGACGTCCACCGCACGATGGCGCAGCGCGCGAAACGCACCGAATCCTGACG
>DASVGQ010000105.1:0-33037 GCA_036379455.1 Nevskiaceae bacterium | reverse complement strand
AGGATGTTCTGCTGCGCCGAACCGGCCGATGCGGTGATCTGCACGTCCTCGACAACGCCCATTTCCCGCTCCCTCACGATGCCCCAAGAAGTATCCGGTCGCCGGATACGTCGAAGCGCGGCATTATAGCGAACGACCGTTCCTTTGCGGCGCCAAAAAGCGGCAACGGATCCGGAGCGGTCGCGATTGACTGTGAAAGCTGTACGGCAGGCTGCCAGGATCCGATACGGTGGCGACGCACGTGCAACGCGCGGCAGCGGTGACCACTACCGGCTCCCCGCTCCTGACAATAACGGTTTCGTGAACCATGCAGCCGTGAAACGCCGGCAGGTCCTCAAGCTCGGTAGCCTGACCGCTTTCGGTGGCGCCGTCACCGACAGGGTCGCGGCGGCTCGCCAGCAAGACGCGTGCGACGCGGGTGCGGATCGACCGGCTGACTACGCGATGCGTATCGCCCCGGGGACCGTGGAACTCGACCCGAAGGTCATCGTCTCGACGACGCTCTGCAACGGCCGCTTCCCTGGACCCATCCTGAGCGTCGCTGCGGGAAAGCGGGTAGTGGTCGAGGTGGAGAACCGCACGGCGCACGTGGAGGAGGTCGCGTGGCATGGGCAATTCCTGCGGGACGGCGTGGACGCGCCGTCGAGAAACGCACGCCCCGCATCCAGCGGCACGGCAGGCGCCGTATCGCGTTATGCGCGCACCCGTCGGGCCTGCGCTACTATCACTCGTTGATCCGGGAGGGCGAGGACCTGACGCGGGGCATGTACTACGGCCGCGCGGGCCTGCTGTTCGTGGATGCGCCCTCTGATCCAGAGCGCCATGACCGCGAGGTCTTCCTCACGCTCAAGGAATTCGAGCTGTGCTTGAGGCCGCGCGCCGCCATCAAGTCGGGAACGCGGCGGTTGGCGGCATGTATATTGGCGCCGTGCCCACCCGCAGATCCGCCCGTGATCGCCGACAACCTCGGAAAGCTTCTCCTTCGGCTGCTGCTCGGCGGCCTGCTGCTGTTCCACGGCTATGCAAAGATTACGCACGGCGTTGGTGGAATCGAGGATCTCGTCGTGGCGCGCGGCTTTCCGGCCTTTTCCGCGTGGGGCGTCTATGTCGGTGAGGTGGTCGCCCCCATCCTGATCATTCTCGGCGTCTATACGCGCGTGGCCGGGCTCATCGTCGCTTTTACGCTCGTGGTCGCGGTCCTGCTCGTGCACCCCACGCACCTGCTCCAGATCGCTGCGTCGGGCGGCTGGAAGCTTGAGCTGCAGGCCCTGTACCTGTTCGGCGGGCTGGCTCTGGCGTTGCTCGGCGCGGGCAGCTACAGCCTCGGACGTCGAAACGGGCGCTGGAACTGAGCGCGCATTCGAGCGCACCCACGGCCGTTAGGGGTCGACCGGTTCCGTGGACACGACGACGCCATCCTCGTCGGCGTACAGCCACGCTCCGGGATGGAACGAGACGCCGGCGAAGCGCAGCGTCTCGCCCGCGCGCCCGCCGTGCAAGCCTTTCACGCTGCGCCGCGGGCAGCTTCCCATGGCCTTGACGCCGAGCTCCAGCAGCGCGATCTCGGCCGTGTCCCGGATGGCTCCGTACACCAGCAGACCGCTCCATCCCTGCCGCTGCGCAAGCGCTGCGAGGTTGCCGCCGACCAGCGCGCAGCGCATCGACGCACCGCCGTCGACGACCAGAACGCGACCCCCGCCCGCCTGTTCCAGCGCCGTGCGCACCAGCGCGTTATCCTCGAAGACCTTGAGCGTGACGATCTGGCCATGAAACGCCAACACGCCACCGTAATCGGCGAACAGCGGTTCGCACACCTGTACTTCGGAGCGCGCATCGCAGACATCGGCTGTCGCCCAGCTCACCGCCAGCTCTCTCCGCGGTGCGGCTTCATGAACGCCGTGCCGGTGATCGTGTAGACGGCCAGTCCAATGAACGCCACGAGCGTCCAGATGGGCAGGCTCAGCCCCATCACCCGCGAAGTGACGACCGCACAGCTGCCGTCGCCCTGCAGGACCAGCTTCACCACTTGGCCGAAGGGCATCATCTGCATCAGGTAGCCGAGGCTCGGACCACAACCGGGCGCCTGGCCAGGCGGCAGCGACTGCAGCCAGACATGGCGCGCGGCAAGCCCTGCCCCGACCAGCGCCACCACGGTCGCCAGCACCGCATAGACCCAGCGCCCGCCGCCACGCGGGCCGTGAATCAACGCGACCAGGAAAACCAGCCCGGTGGCCATCATCGCCACACGCTGGAAGATGCACAGTGGGCAGGGCTGCTCGCCGAACGCGTACTGCAGGAACAGGGCAAAGCCCATGGCCAGCACGCAGGCCAGGAAACCCAACAGATTCAATGTACGGAAGTTCGCTCGCATCGGCGGATTACGCTCCGTTGAACCGACTGTGTCCAGCTTCCACGCCGCGTCGCCGTTCAGTGCCCGGCGCAGGCGCCACGCGCGAGCGATGTATGGAAGAACGCGGCCGGTCCCTGCGTGCGAACCGGGAAGATCCCCCGCACAACGGACGCGCGCCACGGGCGGTCCGAACCGCGACCGCAAACCGATGACCACCGTGCGCGCTATCGTTCATCGCCGCGCAGCGCCTCGAGTGCGTCCTCCAGGCGGGATACCGGAACCACCTCGATCCCCGCGTCAAAGCCCTTTCGAGGTCGGTTTGCCGCCGGGATCATCGCGCGCTTGAAACCCTGCTTGGCGGCCTCCGTCAGGCGTTCCTCGCCCCCTTGCACGGGCCGGATCTCGCCCGCCAAGCCGACTTCGCCGAACATCACGAGGTCGCTGGCGATGGCTCGGCCCTGGAAGGAGGACAGCGCCGCGAGCAGCATCGGCAGATCAGCGCCCGTCTCCTGGATACGCATGCCGCCCACGACGTTGGCGAACACGTCCTGATCGCCAAGATCGACGCCCGCGTGGCGATGGAGCACGGCGAGCAGCATGGCGAGGCGGTCGGTCTCCAGGCCCAGCGCGACGCGGCGCGCGCTCGAGCCGTCCGCGCGATCGACCAGCGCCTGTACTTCCACGAGCAGCGGCCGGGTTCCCTGGCGCGTCACCGTCACCACGCTGCCGGGCACGGCATGCGCGTGACGGGACACGAACATCGCCGAGGGGTTGGCGACCTCGCGCAGCCCCGCGTCCATCATCGCGAAGACGCCGATCTCGTTGACCGCCCCGAAACGGTTCTTCACAGCGCGCACGACGCGGAAGCGGCTGCCGCTGTCGTGCTCGAAGTAGAGGACCGTGTCGACCATGTGCTCGAGGACCCGCGGGCCGGCAATGGCACCCTCCTTGGTGACGTGCCCGACCATGACGAAGCTGCAGTTCTCCTGCTTGGCATAACGCACCACGCGCGCCGCGCATTCGCGCAGCTGGGAGACGGAGCCCGGCGGGGAATCCAGATCCTCGGTATAGAGGGTCTGGATAGAATCCAGCACCACGAAGCCGGGGCGGGTCTGGGTCAGCGCCTGCAGCACCGCTTCGACGCGGGTCTCCGACATCACGGGCAGATCGAGTCGCGGCAGGCCCAGCCGGCGCGCCCGCAGAGCCACCTGGTTGAGCGACTCCTCGCCGGTCACGTAGAGCGTCTTCAGACGTCCTTCGACCTGCGCCAGAACCTGCAGCAGCAGGGTCGACTTGCCGATGCCCGGGTCACCGCCCAGCAGGATCACCGCGCCTGGCACGATTCCACCGCCAAGCACCCGGTCCACCTCCGCCAGTCCACTGGGTACGCGCGCAATGCCTTCGGCGGGCACGGCGTCAAGGCACGCGACGTGGCCCGCCGGGCCCGTGGCCGCCTTGCCGCGATGTGGTGCTACGGGACTCTCCACGAGGCTGTTCCACGCCCCACACTCCGCGCACTGCCCCGCCCACTTGGGCGCGACAGCGCCACAGCTCTGGCAGACGTACTGCGTCTTTCCCCGTCCGCTCACGATTCGTTCTCCCGTCGCTCCGCCCGTTGGTCCAGATAGACGCGCCGCACCCTCGGGCCAAGCCGGCAGAAAAGCTCGTAGGCGATGCTGCCGATGCTCGCGGCCATCGCTTCCGCCGGCACGCCTTCGCCCCACACGCGCACCGCATCGCCGACCTCGGCGTCCGCTAGGTCGCCGAGGTCCACTGCGAACATGTCCATCGATACGCGGCCGGCGGTGGGCACGCGGTGCCCGCGCACGGCCACGGGCGTGCCGGACGGCAGCGTGCGCGGTATGCCGTCGGCATAGCCGGCGGCGACGATGCCGATCCGCGTCGCCCTTTCGGCGGCCCACGTCGCGCCGTAGCCCACATGCTCGCCCGGTCCGACCGACTGGATCGCGATCAACCGGCTCTCCAGGCGCATGACCGGACGCAGGCCGAGCTCCGCCGCGCTCCGGTCCGCGAACGGGCTGGCGCCGTACAGCATGATTCCCGGCCGCACCCACCCGGTGCGCGTCTTCGGCCAAGCGATCAGGCCTGCCGAGTTCGCCATCGATCGCGCGCCCGGCAGACCGGCGGTGGCCGCTTCGAAGCGCGCCTGCTGATCGAGCGTGGTGCGGGCCGCCACCTCGTCGGCGCACGCGAGGTGCGTCATCCACCCGCAGCAGCGCCACGCGCCGCGGTCGGCAATCGCCTTCGCCACCCGACGCGCGGCGTCCGGCGCGAAGCCCAGGCGGTTCATACCGGTGTTCAGCATCACCCAGAGCATCGCCGGCGCGTCGCCGATCTCGCGCTCGAGCAGCTCCAGCTGCCAGTCCGCATGCACCACGATCTGCAGCTTTTCGTCCACCGCCAAGCGCGCCTCGGCGGCCGACAGCACTCCTTCCAGCAACACGACGGGGACCGCGATCTGCGCCTCGCGCAGCGCCAGCGCTTCTTCCAGGCACGCCACGGCCAGCGCGTCGATGCCCGCGTCCGCCAGGCTGCGCGCCACCGGAATCGCGCCGTGGCCGTAGGCGTTGGCCTTCACCGCACCGATGACCCGCGCGGCCGGCGCGCAGGCTCTCATGCGCGCCAGGTTGTGCCGCAACGCATCGAGATCAATGCACGCCGTAACGCGCGCGACCGTCGCTTCCGCGTTCACGCGGGCGGCGCGAAGCGCTGGTCGGGGTCGAAGTCGCGCCGTTCGGTTGGCAGGATGTCGTCGAAACGCGTGTATTCGCCGACGAAGCGCGTCTTGAAGGTTCCCGTCGGACCATTGCGGTGTTTGGCGATGATGATCTCGGCGACTCCGGGTTCGGTGCACTGCTCACGCGTGTAGTACTCGTCGCGGTAGACGAAGGCCACGAGGTCCGCGTCCTGTTCGATGCTGCCGGACTCGCGCAGGTCGGACATGCGCGGACGCTTGTTGTCACGTGCCTCCACGCCGCGCGAGAGCTGCGAGATGGCGATGATCGGGATCTTCAGCTCCTTGGCCAAGGCCTTGAGGTTGCGAGAAATCTCCGACACCTCGTTGGTGCGGTTCTCGCGCGTGTTGGGCACCTGCATGAGCTGGATGTAGTCGACGATGATGAGCCGCACTCCGCGCCGCGCCGCGATGCGCCGCGCCCGCGCGCGCAGTTCGTTGGGCGACAGCGCACCGGTCTCGTCGATGTACAGCGGCGCCTTGCGCAACAGGCCCCCGGTCGATGCGAGGCTGCTCCACTCGTTGTCGGTGAGCTCGCTGCGCCGCAGGCGCTGCTGGTCGATGCGGCCGTACGAAGACAGGATGCGCATCGCCAGCTGCTCGGCGGACATCTCCATGGAGAACACCAGTACCGGCTGGTTCTGGTAGATCGCGACGTTCTCGGCGATGTTCATCGCGAAGCTTGTCTTGCCCATGCCGGGGCGCCCGGCGATGATGAGCAGATCGCCCGCGTGCATGCCCGTGGTCAGCTTGTCGAAGCCGACGAAGCCAGTCGGCAGTCCGTCGAAGCTCGAGGGATCGCGGCGTAGCTGCTCGAGTTTGTTCTCGATGGCCGCGACCAGCACCGGCATTTCGTGATAGCCGCTGCGGATGCGCTCACCGCGCTCGCGGATGCGGAAGACCGATTGCTCGGCGATGTCCACCAGCGTGTCATAGCTGCGGCCATCGGGCTCGAAGCCGAGCGCCGCGATGTGGTGGCCGGTGGCGATGAGCGTGCGCAGGATGGAGCGTTCCCGCACGATTTCTGCATAGGCGCGGATGTTCGCGGCGCCCGGCGTGTCCGCGGCAAGGTTGCCGAGATAGGCGATGCCGCCCGCCGTCTCGAGTTGTCCAGACTCCCGCAGGCGTTCCGACAGCGTCACGAAATCGCAGGGTTGCGACGCCTGCATGAGCGTCGCGATCGAGCGGAAGATCAACCGGTGCTGCTCGGTGTAGAAATCCTCTTCGACCAACCGGTCGGCGATCTCGTACCACGCCTGGTTGTCGAGCATCAGCCCGCCGAGGACCGACTGCTCGGCTTCGAGCGAATGCGGCGGCTGGCGGAGGGTGGTGGCGGAGGGCATGCGGCGATGCTAAACGAAGCGCGGCAGGCGGGAACGCCGCGCGCGGCGTTCCCGCAAAAGAATCGACCCGCACGCGGCGGGTCGATTCTGGTCAACGTCCCGGACCGCGCGGCTCAACGCGCCTCGGCCTCGACGACGATCGTCCAGTTGACGTCCACCTCGCTGTGCAGGTGCACCACCGCGGGATAGCTGCCGACCGCGTGTGCGGAACCTTCGGGCAGATCGATCTCGCTCTTGTGCACGTCGAAGCCCTGGGCCGCCGCCGCGTGGACCACTTCGCCCGGACCGACGGATCCGTACAGCTTGCCTTCGTCGCTGGCGAGGACGCGCACGGTGATGGTGGCATCGGCCAGCTTTTCAGCGCGCATCTTCGCCGCGGCGAGCGAGTCCTGCGCATGCTTGACGAGCTCCGCGCGGCGTTCGTCGAAGATCTTGCGGTTCGCGGCCGTGGCGGTCAGCGCCTTGCCGTGCGGCAGAAGATAGTTGCGCCCGAAGCCCGGCCGTACCTTCACAGTGTCACCCAGATCGCCGAGATGCTTCACTTTCTCAAGAAGGATCAATTCCATGATTTCCTCCCGTCACTCGTGGCGGTCGGTGTAAGGCAGCAGCGCCAGGAAGCGCGCGCGTTTGATGGCGCGCGACAGCTGGCGCTGGTAGCGCGCGTGCGTGCCGGTGATGCGGCACGGGATGATCTTGCCGTTGTCGCCGATGAACTGCTTGAGCATCGCCACGTCCTTGTAATCAACCTGGATGCCCTCGGCGGTGAAGCGGCAGGTGCGGCGCCGGCGGAAATAGCGTGCCATAGCTCAAGCCTCCTCGGTGGACGACGCGTGGGAATCCTCGTCGTGCGCGTCGTCATCGGAACCCTCGTCGCTGTCGCCGTCAGCGCGATGGCGCGAATGATGCTCGTTGTTGTCGTCGTGACTCTTGTGGTCCTTGTCCTCCGGAGCCTTGAACAGCGGCGACTGCCCGGTCTCCGCTTTGTCCGTCTGGATCACGAGTTTGCGGATGACCGCATCGTTGAAACGGAAGGCCTCCTCGAGCTCACGCAGCGTCTTGCCGTCGCACTCGATGTTCATGAGGAAGTAATGGGCCTTGCGCACCTTCGCGATGACGTAAGCAAGCTGCCGCCGTCCCCAGTCCTCGACGCGGTGGACCTTGCCGCCGGCACCCTCGACGAGGCCGCGATAGCGTTCGATCATGGCGGGCACCTGCTCGCTCTGATCGGGGTGCACCATGATCACCATTTCATAATGACGCATGAGATCTCCTGTGGTTGTCGGCGAATCCTCGCCATGACAGTTCTCCGCGCGCCGGCGGTAGAACAGGGAAAATGCGGACGCCTCGCGTCCGCCGCGCGCATTCTAGTGGCACCGGCGCCCGCAAGGCAAAGACGGCGCGCGAGGCTGGGCGAAGGCACGCCGTCGCCGACATCCACAAGACGCCCGACGATCCAACGGGAAAGCACAGGCGGCGTGCGCAGGCGTTGCGCACGATGCCCCCCGTGATGCCTGCGGCCATTTCGCGGCGCTGGGCGGCGGCGGCCTATGACGCGCTGCTGCTGGTCGCGATGTGGCTGGTCGGCGCGCTGCTCGCCAGCTTCTTCCAGGAAGCGCTGCACATCGCCGACGGCGGGCGCTGGCACCACTTGCTGCGCGCATGGTTCTTCCTCATCGGGCTGCTGTACTTCGGACTGTCGTGGACCCACGGAGGACAGACGATCGGCATGAAAGCCTGGCGCCTGCGCGTGCTGCGTATCGACGGTCGACCGTTGCGCTGGCCAATCGCGACTGCGCGCTACACGGCCATGCTGGTGCTCTGGACGCTGAGCCTTGCGCCGCTACTGCTGTTCGCGCCTGCCGTCCGCTCAGCCCACGCATGGGTCGAGCCGACGGCATGGATCTGCCTGGCGGCGCTGCCCCTGGCTGTCCTGTGGAGCCGGCTGGATCCGATGCGGCTGACGCCGCTGGATCGCGTGACCGGGAGCCGCGTCATCAGGTTGCCGCGCGAAACGACAGGCACGCCCCCTCGTCCACCGCAGGTTTCAGCGTAGTCGCGACAGCCGCCACGCGCCGATGAGCGCGAGCAGAAACGTGGGCGCCGCCGCTGACAGCGCGGCGGGCCAGTCATAGACGCCTGCGAGGCTGACCGCGACCTTGTCGAGAATGTAGAAACCGATGCCGATCACGACACCGATCAGCAGGCGTTGGCCGACGCCGGAGCTGCGCAGCTTAGGCGCGACGGCAAACGGCACCGCGAGCAGCATCATCGCAAGCACGGAGAACGGTTCGACGAGCTTGCGCCACAGGAGGATTTCGTACTTCTGGGCGCTGAGCGCGTTGTGGTGCAGGTAGCCGATGAGGTTGCCGAGCCCCCAGACGGACAGGTCGCCGTTCTCGAGCACGAACAGCTTGAGGACGTTGGGCGTGACGCCGCTGCGCCACACCTCGTGCGCGTGATGCTCCACGCGTACGCCGTCGGCGCCGAATACGGTCTGCGTGACGTCTTGCAGCTGCCACTGCCCGTCGGCGTAGTGCCCGCTGCGAGCCGAGAGGATGCCGGTAAGCTGGTGGTCCGGCGCCTGCGCGTAGACGCTGAGATTCTCGATGTCATCGGTGCCGCGCAGGCCCCCGATCCGCACGACGTCGTCGCCGTCGCGCAGCCAGTGCAGCTGGCCGAGCGACGCTGGACGCCCCTGCCGGATCTCATCGGCCATGTGCTGTCCGGCCGGGGCCAGCCAGTTGCCGAGCACGAATCCCAGCAGTGCCAGCCCGATTCCACCGACGACCACGGTCGCCGCCACACGCCACCACGACGCTCCCGTCGACCGCACGACGAGCAGCTCATTGTGGTGCGCCAGGTGGCCGAGGCCGAGCAACGTTCCGAGCAAGGCGATCACCGGCAACAGGATGTAGGTATTGCCGGGAATCGAAAGTGCCGCATAGCTGAGCAGCTGCCGCACGCTGAAGCCGTCGGTGCCCAGCCTTCCCATGTCCGCGACCAGCACGACGAAGGTGTACATCGACACGAGGACGAAGCCAGAAAGCGCGCTCATTGCGAACACGTTGCGGACCAGGTAGCGGTCGATGCGCGCCATGCCTTCGCTCTATGCCGCGGTCGCGATCAGCGGCCGCAAGTGACGGCGGCGCAACCAGCCGCCGCGCACCGCGATGAGGCCGAGCGCGCCGGCCAGCACGATGGCGTGGATCCACCACAACCCGAGATCGGGGCTGAGTTCGCCCTTCCCGATCCATTTCTGCGCGACGCTGACAAGATTGGCGTACAGCAGGTAGATGATCATCCCCAGCACGATCTTGCTGTAGTGCCCCTGACGCGGTCGCAGGTGGGAAAGGGGAATCGCCAGCAGTGCGAGAATCAACACCGACAAGGGCAGCGCCATGCGCGCCTGGAGTTCAGCCTGGTCGACAGGATCGTGAGCGGCCAGCAGTGCCGACGTCGTCTTGAACTGATGGCTGACCGCCGGTGACACCAGCGGAGACGGGAGAATCCGCATCTGCAGCTGCTTGAAACGCACGACGTCATAGCCCGCGTGGCCGGCTTGCCCAAGGTAACGATAGCCGTCGTGCAGGGTGATCTGCCGCACGCCGGTGGCAGCATCGAGATGCTGATCACCGCTGCGTGCCACGACGGTGTCGGTCACGCCGTCTCGCGCCTCCGTCTGTGCGAATACGTCGCCGAGCTGCGTGCCGTCGGCGCTCAGCTTCGACGTATAGAAAACCGCCCGATCGTTCGGCAGGAGCTTGAACTGACCGGGATCGAATGGTCCCGAACGCAGCAGCCGCTGCGAATTCCGCAACAGATAATCGGCCTGCCGGCCGGCCCACGGACCAACCTGCAGCGCCAGGATCGCCGTCAATATCGCGACCAACACGGCGAACAGCATGACGGGGCGGTAGATCCTCAGCGGGCCGACTCCGCAGCCGGCCATCGCCGCCATCTCGTTTTCGCTGTACATGCGGCCCAGTGAACGCAGGATCGCGAGCAGCAGCGACACCGGCATCAGGATGACGAGATATCTCAGGCTCGACAGGCCGACGATGCTCAGCAGCAGGTCCTTCGGAATAGCGCCCTTGGCGGCAAAATTCAGGGCGCTGGCAAATCGTGAAGCGATCAGGATGGCAAGAAGCACGAAAGTGATCGCCAGCCACGTCGCGAGCACCTCGCGAAGCAGATAACGCGACAGGATCACGGCCTGCGTTCCCCGTCACGGGCGCTGGGCGCCTCGCCAAGCATCCTTGCCGGCATCAGGCCTTCCGGGTCATGGAATACGTGCCTTGCATTACAATTCGCGGGCTGCACCCCCGATCCGCGGCAGAACCCCACGATTGCCGTCCTGCGAGGCCGCCGCCGCGCGGCCGCAGAAATGTACGTGTCGGTCATCCGTATCCAGAACAGCCAGGGGTTCGACCCAGATGCAATATTTCGTGAAGAGCGGAAACCCCGACAAGCAACGCGTCGCCTGCGTCGTTGTTGGCGTGTTCGACCGCCGCAGCCCGAGCCCTGAAGCGCAGATCATCGATCGGCTCAGCGGCAGGCTTGTCTCATCGATCATGCGCCGGGGTGACATGGACGGCAAGGCCGACAAGACGCTGGTCCTCCACCAGGTTCCCGGGATCTTCGCGGATCGCGTCATGCTGGTAGGGCTGGGCCGCGAGCGCGAGCTCGACGAGGCTGGCTTTCGACGTGCGCTGCGTACCGCCGCCCGCGCGCTGGCCGACACCGGCTCCATCGATGCGGTGAATTACCTCACGCATCTCCAGATCAAGGGGCGGGACTTCATCTGGAACCTGCAACAGGCGGTGATCGCCACTGAAGAGGCGTTATACCGCTTCGACGCGGTGCGCGGGGAGCAGGCGCGCGGGGAGCTGACTCCACCCAGAATCGAACGCCTCACCTTCGCCGTGCCGCGCCGCTCGGACCTGCCGGCGGGCGAGCTCGGCATGCGGCGGGGCCGCGCGATCGCAAACGGGGTGCGGCTGGCGCGCGACCTCGCGAATGCACCCGCCAATGTGTGCACGCCCGCCTTCCTCGCGGATCGCGCCGAGCAGCTGGCGCGCGACTACCCCATCACGACGCGCATCCTGGAAGAGAAACAAATGCGGGCGCTGGGCATGAACGCCCTGCTGGCCGTGAGTGCTGGGAGCCGCCAGCCCCCGCGGATGATCGTCATGGAATACCGCCACGCGGCCAAGACGGAAAAACCCGTCGTGGTGGTCGGCAAGGGCATTACCTTCGACGCGGGCGGGATCGACCTCAAGCCGCCCGCCAGAATGGACGAGATGAAGTTCGACATGAGCGGGGGCGCGGCCGTGTTCGGCACGTTGCTCGCCGCGGCGCAGCTGGAGCTTCCGATCAACCTCGTCGGCGTCGTGGCGGCCGCCGAGAACCTGCCCGATGGCCAGGCGCTGAAACCCGGCGACGTCATCACGACGCTGGCAGGGCTGACCGTTGAGGTGCTGAACACCGACGCTGAAGGGCGGCTCGTCCTGTGCGACGCCCTGGCCTGGGTCGGGGCCCACTACGAGCCCGAGGCGTGCATCGACGTGGCGACGCTCACGGGCGCCTGCGTGATCGCGCTGGGGCACGAGGCGCACGGCCTGTTCGGCAACCACGGCGGGCTCACGCGCCGGCTGCTGGCGGCGGGCGAGCAGATCGGCGACCGCGCGTGGGAGCTGCCGCTGTGGGAGTCCTATCAAAGCGCGCTGAAGAGTGAATTCGCCGATGTTGCCAACGTCGGCGGCCGCGAGGCCGGGGCCATCACTGCGGCGAGCTTCCTCCACCGCTTCGCGCGCAAGCTGCGTTGGGCGCATCTGGATATTGCCGGCACCGCGTGGCAGGGAAAGGCGGCGAGCGGGCGTCCGGTGCCGCTGCTGGCACAATTCCTCATCAACGAGACGGCCAGGAATGACGCGTGACGCGGATCGATTTCTATCTGCTGACAGATACCGGCACCCGGGCCGCCATCGACGTGACCTGTCGCCTGTGCGACAAGGCCGCGGCGCGCGGCAAACGGGTGTACGTTCATAGCGTGGAAGCCGATACGGTCGACGAGCTGGACGCGGCGCTCTGGAGCTTTCGACAGGGCAGCTTCATCGCACACGAACGCTACACTGGCGAGGTCGACGCCGCGGCGCCACCTGCGGTACTCCTCGGACACCTCCCGCCGCCCGACGAGTACCGGTCCGTGATGATCAACCTGGCGGCCGAAACCCCGGCCTTCTTCAGCCAGTTCGAGCGAGTACTTGAAGTGGTGTCCGGCGACGCGCGTGTCCGCGCGGCAGCGCGCAAGCGGTTCCGCTTCTATCGCGACCGCGGCTACGCGCTCGAGATCCACGAGCTCGGCGCAAACGGAGCACCCGATGCGCAACGGTGACGCCAGCCTTGCCCTGCGGTGGGCCCTCCCCTTGCTCCTCGCATCCCTCGTCTCGGGCTGTGCGCTGTTCGCGCCGCAGGTTGGAGAGGGCCAGCGCACGTCGATCGACCAAGCGGCGCAGCCGGGAATGACGCTGTCAACCGCGCGGGCCAACCTCGAGGCGAGCGGCTTCAGCTGCCGATCCAGGGGCGGGTCCTACTTCGACGCCAGCGGCGAGGAACATCGTGTCGATGAGAATTTCGTGAGCTGCGACGGCGCGCAGTCGGAAGGCTTCAGCTTCGCCTGCAGCCGCCGCGCGCACGTCGTGCTGGTTCCGAACGGCGATCGCGTGGCACGCGTCGTGGTCGACACGGCGCCGGCTTGCACGGACCTGAGTCCCGCGGTCGGCCGCCGCGCGCAGCAACCTTGATCTCCTTTTCCGGACCATCCCGCTTCTCCCACCGGCGGCACGCCCGGTAGCGCACGCGTGCCGCCGGTGCGGCAGCGTGCGTTGTCCCGGACAGCAGCCATCTCATCGTCAGGACATGGACAAGACCTTTGAACCCCGTGCGGTCGAAGACCGCTGGCGGGAACGCTGGAGCGAACTCGACGCCTTCGCGCCGCGCGGCAGCGGCGCACCCTACTCCATCGTCATCCCGCCGCCGAACGTCACCGGCACGCTGCACATGGGGCACGCGTTCCAGCACACCATCATGGACGCGCTCACGCGCTATCACCGCATGCGCGGCGAACGCACGTTGTGGCAGCCGGGCACGGACCACGCCGGCATCGCTACGCAGATGGTCGTGGAACGCAACCTCAAGCGCGAAGGCCGCTCGCGCAGCGAGCTCGGCCGCGACACCTTCGTGGCCGAAATCTGGAAGTGGAAGGAACACTCCCACGCGATCATCACGAGCCAGATCCGCCGGCTCGGCAGCTCGGTGGACTGGTCGCGCGAACGTTTCACGATGGATCCGGGCTACGAACGCGCCGTCGTCGAGCACTTCGTGCGCCTCCACGACGCAGGCCTGATCTACCGCGGCAAGCGCCTGGTGAACTGGGACCCCGTGCTGCAGACGGCCATCTCGGATCTCGAAGTCAAGCAGGAGGAGGAAGACGGCCACCTGTGGCATCTGCGCTACCCGCTGGCCGACGGCGCGAGCTACCGCGACGAACGGGGCCAGTCGCATGACTACATCGTCGTCGCGACGACACGCCCCGAGACCATGCTGGGTGACGCGGCCGTGGCGGTCCACCCGGAGGATCCGCGCTATCGCGGACTCGTCGGCAAGGAGGTCGTGCTGCCGCTGTGCGATCGCCGCCTGCCGATCATCGCCGACGAGTACGTGGACCGCAGCTTCGGCACCGGCGCCGTCAAGATCACGCCGGCACACGATTTCAACGACTACGCCGTCGGCCAGCGTCACGATCTGCCCCTGACGAACATCTTCACGGCTTCCGCGCGCATCGCCGACACCGCGCCCGCGGCCTACCGCGGGCTCGACCGCTACGAGGCGCGCGAAAGCATCGTGCGCGACCTGCAGGCCCTGGGCCTCGTGGACCGCATCGAGCCGCACAAGCTGAAGGTGCCGCGCGGTGACCGCACCGGGAGCGTGCTGGAGCCGTGGTTGACCGACCAGTGGTTCGTCGACCTGACGCGAAGGCAGCTCACCGACGGCCGGCCCGGCGGCTGGACGGCGATCACCGAGCCCGCGCTCGCCGCGGTGCGCGAGGGCCGCATCCATTTCGTGCCGGACAGCTGGAAGACCACGTATTTCCACTGGCTCGAAAACATCCAGGACTGGTGCATCAGCCGCCAGCTGTGGTGGGGACACCGCATCCCCGCGTGGTACGACGATGAGGGAAACATCTACGTTGCGCGCTCGGAGGCTGAGGCGCGCACCCGCTACGGGCTCAAGCCCTCGCTACCGCTGCGTCAGGACCCGGACGTCTTCGACACGTGGTTCTCCTCGGACATCTGGCCTCTGGCGACCCTCGGCTGGCCCGACTGCACGTCCGAGCTGCGCAGCTTCTACCCGACGAGCGTGCTGGTCACCGGCTTCGACATCATCTTCTTCTGGGTCGCCCGGATGGTGATGATGGGCCTTTACCTCGGTGACGAGGTGCCCTTCCGCGACGTGTTCATCACCGGGCTCGTGCGCGACCCGGAAGGCAACAAGATGAGCAAGTCGAAGGGCAACGTGCTCGACCCGCTCGACGTCGCCGACGGCATCACTCTGGATGCGCTGCTCGCCAAGCGCACCAGCGGCCTCATGCAGCCCGCGATGGCACCGAAGATCGCTGCCAAGACCCGCAAGGATTATCCGAAGGGCCTCGCGCCGGTGGGCATTGACGCGCTGCGCTTCACCTTCGCCGCGCTTGCCACGAACGGACGGGACATCCGCTTCGACGCCGGCCGTGCCGCCGGCTACCGCAACTTCTGCAACAAGCTGTGGAACGCGTCGCGCTTCGTGTTGATGAACTGCGAGCCGGCTGAAGCCGCCTCAGCGCCCACCGTAGGCACCGCGGGAGCAGCCGGCATCGCATCATCGTTGCCGGACCGCTGGATCCGCTCGCGGCTGCAGCGCGTCGCCCTGGACGCCGCACGATACTTCGCCGACTACCGCTTCGACCTGCTGGCGCGAACGCTCTACGAATTCGTCTGGAACGAGTTCTGCGACTGGTACCTCGAGCTCTCCAAGCCGACGTTGAGCGACGGGACACCCGCGGAGCGCGGCGCCACGCGCGGCACGCTGGTCGAGGTGCTGGAAGCCACGCTGCGGCTGCTGCATCCGCTCATGCCCTTCATCACCGAAGACATCTGGCAGCGCGTCGCGCCACTCGCCGGGAAGACGGGCGCCACCATCATGCTGCAGCCCTATCCCGTCGCGGACGAAGCGCGCATCGACCCGGTGGCCGAAGGTGACGTGGAATGGCTCAAGGCCTTCGTGCTGGCGGTGCGCCAGATCCGCGGCGAAATGGATATCGCGCCCGGGCGCCGTCTGCCGGTGCTGCTGAGAAACGCGGACGACGGCGACCGTGAACGGCTCGCGCGCCTGCAGGCGGCGATCGGCACCGTCGCGCGCGTGGACCCACCGCGCGTCCTCGGACCAGAGGAGCCGGAACCACCGGCCGCTGCCGCCCTGCTCGGCGACATGAAGATCCTCGTGCCGATGGCTGGACTCATCGACAAGGATGCGGAGCTGTCGCGTCTCGACAAGCTCATCGCACGCATCGAACGCGATCTCGAACGCAATCTGCAACGGCTCGGCAATCAGCGCTTCATCGCCGGTGCACCGCCGGAGGTGGTCGACAAGGAGCGCGCACGCGTGGCCGGTCAACGCTCCGAGCTTGCGACGCTCACGGCGCAGCGCGAACGCATCCGCACGCTGTAGGAAGAGTGTCCGAAGGCGCTGGACCACGGGTCCCGTGAAGGAGTGTCGGTCGCATCGACCCGCTACGCGGGATGGCGGTTCAACGCATCACGAACGCGGCGTCGCTCGCAAACGCAAAGGGCGCGTCTACTGCCAGATCCGCCATGTGCCTGCGAACCGCGTCTGTTCGGGGGCCGCATGGACCCGTGACGGGAACGGACGGCTGACCGGGGCTCAGGCCAGCCCGCGCTGCAGGTCGCCGATGATGTCTTCGATGTCTTCCAGGCCGACCGATACGCGCAGTAGGCCTTCGCCGATCCCCGCGGCGTGGCGCTGCTCGTCGGTCAGCCGCCGGTGCGTGGTGGTGGCGGGATGACAGATGGTGCTGCGCGTATCGCCGAGATTCGAGGTGATGCTCAGCAGATGGCAACCATCGATCACGCGCCACGCCGCGGCGCGGCCGCCCCGGACGTCGAAGGACACCATGCCGCCGAAGCCCGACTGCTGGCGCTGCGCCAACGCATGCTGCGGATGGCTGGCCAGACCCAGGTAGTAGACGCGCTCCACCTTCGGCTGCGACTCCAGCCACTCGGCGAGTTTCTGTGCGTTCGCGCAGTGCGCGCGCACCCGCAGCGCGAGCGTCTCGAGACCTTTCAGGAATACCCACGCATTGAACGGCGACATGCTGGTTCCGGCGGTGCGCAGGAACTGGAACACCTGTTCTCCCACGACCTCGCGGCTCCCCACCACGGCACCGCCAACGCAGCGCCCCTGTCCGTCGATGTACTTAGTGGCGGAGTGGATGACCAGATCCGCGCCCAGTGCCAGCGGCTTCTGCAGCACCGGCGTCAGAAAGCAGTTGTCAACCGCGAACAGTGCCCCGCTTTCGTGGGCCACTTCGGCGAGCGCCGCGATGTCGGCGATCCCCAGCAGTGGGTTGTTCGGTGTCTCGACGAACACCAGCCGCGTCTGCGGCTGCCTCGCCGCGCGCCACGCGGCCGGATCGACGGAGTCCACGTAGGTCGTGGTAATGCCGAAGCGGCCGAGAATGCGATCGAAGAGCCCGATGGTGGAACCGAACAGCGTGCGCGACGTCAGGATATTGTCGCCCGTGCGCAGCAGCGCCATGCACATGGACAGGATCGCGCCCATTCCGCTGCCCGTCGCCACGCATGCCTCCCCGCCTTCCATCGCGGCCAGCCGATCCTCGAAGCCGCGCACCGTCGGGTTCACGAAGCGCGAGTAGATGTAGCCGGGCTCGCTCGCGGAGAACACCGCCGCAGCCTGCTCGGCGCTTGCGTAGACGAAGGACGACGACATCTGGATCGCCGCCGAGTGCTCACGAAAGTTGCTGCGCGGCTCGCACGCCCGGACGCCCAGCGTGCCGGTGTGCCAATCGGGATCGGGAGGTGAAGGGTGAAGCGGGTTCTGTTCTGCCATGTCCTGCCGTCTGTTCACGTAGCTGAGGACGACGCTCGCGGCGTCAGCCTGCGCTGCTCAATTCAATGACGTTTTCGGAGGCCGCCGCGCGGCGATGCGCCGCCTGCGCCGCATCGGAGCGGAACAGCTCGAGCTGATCCAGATAGGCGCGGTCGACGTCCTGCGTAATGTACTCGCCCGTGAACACCGAGGTGTCGAAACGTTCGATGCACGAGTGCTTGTGCCGTACGGCTTCGATCAAGTCGTCCAAGTCCTGATAGATGAGCCGGTCGGCGCCGAGCAGGGCCCGCAGCTCCTCCTCGCTGCGTCCGTGGGCGATGAGCTCGCTCGCCGATGGCATGTCGATACCGTAGACGTTCGGATAACGCACCGGCGGCGCGGCGGATGCGAAGTAGACCTTGCGCGCGCCCGCGTCCCTGGCCATCTCGATGATCTCGCGGCTGGTCGTTCCGCGCACGATCGAGTCATCCACCAGCAGTACGTTCTTGCCGCTGAACTCCAGGTCTATGGCGTTGAGCTTCTGGCGTACGGAGCGCCGCCGGTTGGCCTGCCCCGGCATGATGAAGGTCCGTCCGATGTAGCGGTTCTTGATGAAACCCTCGCGGTACTTCACGCCCAGCTGGTTGGCGAGCTCCGAGCCGGCCACGCGTGAAGTATCGGGAATCGGAATGACGACATCGATGTCGTGGTCCGGCCACTCGCGCTGGATCTTCGCTGCCAGCGCCGCGCCCATGCGCAGCCGCGCCTTGTACACGTAGATTCCGTCCATCACCGAATCCGGGCGCGCGAGGTAGACGTACTCGAAGATGCACGGCGAATGGATGGGATGCGTCGCGCACTGGCGCTTGTACAGCCGGCCATCCTGCGTCACGAGCACCGCCTCGCCCGGCTCGATGTCGCCGATGATCTCGAATCCGAGGGCGTCGAGCGCTACGGACTCCGAAGCGATCATGTACTCCAGCCCCTTGCTCGACAGACGTCGCCCATAGACCACGGGCCGGATGCCGAACGGATCACGGAATCCCACGATGCCGTAGTTGGCGATCAGGGCCACGCAGGCATAGGCTCCGCGGACCCGATGATGGACGCGGCCGAGCGCGTCGAAGACGTCGTCCGGAGTGAGCCGCGCCGAAGGTGATTTCATCAGTTCGTGCGCGAACACGTTGAGCAGCACGTCCGTATCCGACTCGGTGTTGATATGGCGTCGGTCCTGCTCGAACAGCGCCTGCCGCAGCTCCACCGTGTTCGTCAGATTGCCGTTGTGGACCAGCGCGATTCCGTAAGGTGTATTGGTGTACAGCGGCTGCGTCTCGGCCATGGTCGTCACGCCGGCCGTCGGGTAGCGCACGTGGGCGATGCCGAAGTCGCCGCGCTGCGCGATCATGTGTTCATCCTTGTTGAACACGTCGCGCACGAGGCCCAGGCCCTTGCGCAGATGCAGGCGCCCGCCCTCGCAGGTCATCATGCCCGCAGCGTCCTGCCCACGGTGCTGGAGCATCGTCAGCGCGTCGTACAGATCCCGATTGACCGCAGACTTCGCGACGATGCCGACGATTCCGCACATGTTTCAGGTACCCGTGGAAAGGACAGGAGTGGACGGCGCCGGCCGCGCCGGCTGCAGCGGGGCGATCCAATTGCCGGGGACGCTGGTGCGCAGCGCCGCCGCCAGCGGCGAGAGTTTCGGCACCAGCGTCGAGGTGCGCCACACGGGCGCGTTGAGGTCGCCGCGAATACCGACGACCATCACCAGCAGCACGACGACGAAGGCGCCGCGCGCCAGGCCGACGAGTGCGCCCATGCTGTGGTCGAGGCCGGCCAGGACGCTGGAGCGCACCCAATGCGACAGGATCGCCGACACGACCGTGCCGACCACCAGCACCACCAGGAAGATCGCGAGATAGGCGGCGTAGCGGCGCAGCGACGGATCCGTGATGTGCACGCCCAAGCTGTCCAGGTGCGCCGCCAGCGTTGCGCCGAACAGCCATGCGGCGATGAATGCGCCGACCCACGTGGCAAGGCTGAAAAGCTCGCGCGTAAAGCCGCGCCACAGGCCGACAATCGTCGAGACTGCGACCACCGCGAGGATCACGTAGTCGATCCAGTTCATGCCGCGCCCGCCACCGTAGGCCGCATTATACGCACGCGCCCTTGTAGGATTCCGCAGGTCGCGGAGGACGTCCGCCAGCGCGGCAGGTGCCAGCGTAGACTGTCCATTCAGCTCCCAATGCAGTTGCACCGGAGCCATGGAAAAGCTACATCGAACGGCGCTCGCGGCGCTTCTATCCGGCGCCGTGGCGTGGTCAGGGACCACGAGCGCACAAACTCCGTTGCCCGAAACGCTCCCGAACCTCGGCGAGCCCGGCAATGCTGCGCTGTCGCCGGCCAAGGCCGCCGAGATCGGCCGAAAGATCGTCAACGAAATGTACCGGGCGAACTACATCGTCAGCGACCCCGAACTCGAGACCTTCATCAATTCCATCGGCTGGCAGCTCGCGTCACACGGGACCGCCCGCCCGCCGGAATTCCGCTTTCTGGTGCTGGCTGACAACGGCATCAACGCGGTGACGTTGCCGGGGTCGATCATTGGCGTCAACGTCGGCACGATCGTGGCGGCCGCGAACGTCAGCGAGCTTGCGGCGGTCATGGCACACGAGGAGGCGCACGTCACCCAGAACCACATCGCGCGCACGGCCGATCGCAGCCC
Organism: Nevskiaceae bacterium; assembly: GCA_036379455.1. Taxonomy (GTDB): domain Bacteria; phylum Pseudomonadota; class Gammaproteobacteria; order Nevskiales; family Nevskiaceae; genus SCRT01. The sequence continues at coordinate 12,698 of DASVGQ010000105.1, read as the reverse complement.
GATCGCGTCGATCGCCACGTGGGCCGCCGTCATCGGCGCGATGATCGCCGCAGCGGCCTCCGGCAGCGGCGGCGACGCCATCGAGGGCGGCCTGATCCTCGGCCAGTCCATCAACACCCAGCGCGAAATCAACTACACGCGCGGCAACGAGCTGGAAGCCGACCGGGTGGGTATCGAGACGCTGGCGCGCGCCGGCTACCAGCCGCTGGCCATGGCCGACTTCTTCGGCAGGCTGCAGCAGCAGACGCGGCTGTACGGCCAGATTCCGCAAATCCTGCTCGACCATCCCGTCAACTCCACCCGCATCGCCGAGGCGACGGAACGTGCGGAACGCTACCCGGCGAGCAAGCTGCCCTCCTCCATCAGCTTTGAGTTGATGCGGGCGCGCGGTCGGGTGCTCGAAGCGAACGCCGCGGCGGACGCGCTCAAGTACTTCGACGGCGAGCTGAGAAGCGGCAAGGCGACGGCTGGCAACCACTACGGCTACGCCATGACGCTGCACCTGACCGGGCAGGATCGTCAGGCTCTGCAGGCGTTGCAGCCTCTGCTCAAGGAGTGGCCGGACGACCGCGACGTACTGCTGCTCGAGTCGCGGATCCACGCCGGTGCGGGCGACATCCGCAGCGCGCTCGCTGTTGACCAACGCGTCCTGTCGACGAATCCAGGATACGCGCCGGCGATCCTGCAGACCGCCGACGATCTCATCACGGCCGGCAAGCCGCTGGATGCGCGCAAGGTGTTGTTGTCGCACCAACAGTCGTACGGCACCAGCCCGCGTACCTGGCAGCTCCTGGCACGCGCCGCGCTGGCGAGCGGAAACCCCGCCGAAGCGGCTTTCCAGATGTCCAACTACTACGTTGCGCGAGAGAACCCGCTGGCGGCGCTGGACCAGCTCAACGCCGGCCTGCGGCTGGGCGACATCAGCGCGGATGCGCGCGCGCGGCTGCGCGCCAGGCGCCAGGAGCTGATCGCCTCGATTCCGCGCCACGCGCTCCGGGAACACCAACGGCAGGAACGCGACCGCGGGTAGTTTGGCGGCCGACCTGCACCCGTTCGCCGAAACGACTGCGGGCAGGATCGCATCGGCTTTCCGTCCGCGACAGAAACGACTGCGGGTACGCCCCTGGTCACGACCATGGCGAGCCGGTTGAAGGCAGGGTCAATGGCAATGTCGCGAACGCGGTGAGCTCGCGCGTAGGCGGTGCGCATCGCTGGTAGGCCGCCGAAGCGCCATCTCGCCGGGGCTGACCGCGCCTCCCTGGGTCAAACGCGGGCCCGCGGAGACGATCACACTGCGGGGCGGCGACTCACCCGCCTGCCGGTCTCACGAGGCCCAACGATCCGCTACCATGCGGCGCACCGTGGCGGGTGAAGATGCCTGCCACGAAGAAACTCCATTCACTGCACAGAGGCGGGCGCGATGGGATTCCTGACGGGCAAACGGATACTGATCACCGGGGTAGCCAGCGAGCGTTCCATCGCGACCGGCATCGCCGAAGCCATGCACCGCGAAGGGGCGGAGCTGGCGTTCACCTATCAGGGCGACAAGCTGAAGTCGCGCGTCGAAGGTTTCGCCGAGCGCTGCGGTTCATCGATCGTCCTGCCGATGGACGTCACACGTGACGCCGACATCGACGCCGTGTTCGCGGCACTCAAGGATCAATGGGGTAGCGTCGACGGAGTCGTGCATTCGATCGGCTTCGCCCCCCGCGAATTGCTGTCCGGCGGCTACCTCGAAACCGTGACCCGCGAAGGCTATGCCATCGCCCACGACATCAGCGCTTATTCCTTCGCCGCGCTGGCCAAGGCGGCGCGTCCCCTGATGGAAGCCAAGGGCGGAAGCCTGCTGACCATGACCTACCTCGGTTCGCTGCGCGCCGTCCCGATGTACAACGTCATGGGCCCCGCCAAAGCAAGCCTGGAAGCGAACGTGCGCTACATCGCTGCGGAGCTCGGACCGCGCAACATTCGGGTCAACGCCATTTCCGCCGGCCCCATCAAGACCTTGGCCGCAGCCGGCATCCGCGGCTTCCGCGGCATGCTCGCGCACGCCCAGCAGCTCGCGCCGCTGCACCGCAATGTGACGATCGAGGAAGTCGGCAATACCGCCGCCTTCCTGTGCTCCGACCTCGCCTCGGGGATCACCGGCAGTACGATCTACGTCGACGCCGGCTTCCACGCCGTCGGCTTTGCCATGGATCCCACGGCGGACGCAAAGTAACGCCGCATGCCGCAGCGCTGTAGTCGCGCACAGGCGCGGCCACGCCCTGATTACTCGAGCAGATGGCTGTCGTCTTGGTCGTTCTGCGGCGATTTCTCGTGCTTCACGCGCACGATGTTCGCCATGTCGGCGCGATAGGCGTCGAACTCGCCGCCCGCCAGGAGCTGGCTGTAGCCCTGCGCCACGCGGGCCAGCTGCGCGCCGCCGTCCGGCGCCTTGGGTTGCGTGACCGAATGCAGGACGAGCACCGCATAGTCACCGTTGGCGAGCCGCACCACGGTCGTACTCGGCGCCTGGCCGCGCGGCGCCGCCGCCGGCATATCGAAGGCGGCGGTCACGAGCGTCGGATCCTTCTGGGCCGTGCGCTCCAGACCCGTCAATGAAGTGACCTTGACGCCCGCCGCTGTGGCGGCCTGTGCAAGCGGCTGACCCGCCGCAACCGCCTTGACCAACGCATCCGCGGCCGCCTTCGCATGTGCGGCTGCAGCCTCGGTCGTGAGCTCCCGCTGCACGCGATCCTTGACCTCGGCGAGCGTGAGCTGGCGTTCGGGCTTCTCGGCCAGCTTGCGGACCACCACCTGGTCCGAAGGTCCGATCGTCACGGGCTTGCTGTTCTCGCCGTCCTTCAACACTTCTGCGGAAAAAGCGGCTTCCAGGACCGCCTGATGAGCGGTGATCCCGTCGCGGCCGCCTTTGCGGGTCACCCAGTCCGTCGTCTGTACCTTCAGACCGAGCGCCTTGGCGGCCGGATCGAGGGAGTTCGGATTCTCGAACGCCAGATTGGCGAGGCGCGTGGAGGCCGTGTCGTATTCCTTGGCGCCTGCGGCGCTGCGATAGGTCTCGAGCAGCTTCGCTTGCACCGCCGGATCGGAGAATGGCTGGACGTGCGTCGGACGTTCCGCGTCAAGCCGGATGATGTCCCAGCCGAACTTCGTTTTCACCGGCTCACTGACGTCGCCGACCTTTGCCAGCCCGAAGAGCGCGTCGTTGAAGGCTGCTTCCGTCATTCCCGGGCTCAACCAGCCGAGGTCGCCGCCCTTGTCCTTTGACCCGGCATCATCCGAGTACTCTTTCGCCAGCGCGGCGAAGCTGCCGCCCGCGGCGAGCTTGCGCTCCACGGCTTCTGCAGTCTCACGGGCCTTCTGTTCGTTGCCATTGAAGGAGATGAGGATGTGGCTCGCCTGCCGCTGGGCCGGGCTCGTAAAGCGCTGCGCCTTCTGCGCCTCGTAGATCGCCTTGAGTGCTTCGCTGCTTGGCTTGGCGGCGGCCGCCATGGCCGTCTGCGACAGCTCGATGTACGCGAGCTTGACCTGCTGTGGCGCGATGAAATCGCTCTTGTGCGCGTCGTAGTACTGCTGCACCTGCGCGTCGCTGACCTTGACGTCCGCCGCGTACCGCGACGGGCTGAACAGCACTTCGTCGACGTCGCGGGTCTCGTGCAGCACGGCCCACGTTGCCGCGGTCTGCTTGGGTACCACGAACGATGTGGCTACCACGCTGTCGCGCAGCTGCTGCACGCGCAGCGCCTGGCGCACCTGCGCCTCGAACTGCTGCGGCACCATGCCGCTTCGCGCCAGCGCCGCCTTGTAGGCCTGCGGCGAGAACTGGCCGTTGTCCTGGAATTCCGGAATCTGGCTCACGTAGCCGTAGATGCTGGCGTCGGAGGTCTCGTAGCCGAGCCGGCCCGCATACTGCTGCAACAACGTCTGGTCGATGAGGTCGGTGAGCACTTCCTGACGGAACCGCGACTGGTCGATCTCGCTCGGGTTGAAGTTGTTGCCCATCATCTGCAGCATCTGCTGATAGCTGCGGTTGTAGGCGTTCTGGTACTCCGTTTGCGTGATCTTCGCGCCACCGACCTTAACCAGCGTCGGATCGCTCCCGCCGAACAAGGGGCTGGCGCCGATACCCCACACCGCGAATACCACGCACAACAAGCCGACGATTCCCCACACGATGGGGCCCGTCATCTTGTCCTTCATGTCCTGGAGTGCCATGTCTTCTGCGCCGCTCCGAAAAAGCTTTCGTCGAAATCGTGCCATCACGAGCGCGTCCGGATCACGGACGGCAATGATGGCGGCCTGCGGCCGCTTGGTACGTCAATCGCCGCACGGCTGTCAAATGCAAACGGGGCATCCTGCAGCGGACGCCCCGTTCGTGGACCAGCTCGAATATGGCGGAGCGGACGGGGTTCGAACCCGCGACCCCCGGCGTGACAGGCCGGTACTCTAACCAGCTGAGCTACCGCTCCGTGAATCAGACGTGGTGGGTGCTGACGGGTTCGAACCGCCGACCCCCGCCTTGTAAGGGCGATGCTCTACCGGCTGAGCTAAGCACCCTGCAGTGCGCTATCCCGTTATTTTATGGCGTCCTTGAACGCTTTGCCAGCCTTGAATGCTGGGGTCTTGCTCGCCGAAATGCGCAGCGGCGCTCCGGTCTTGGGGTTGCGGCCCTGGCGCGCTGCACGTTTGCGCACGCTGAAGGTCCCGAAGCCTACTACCGAGACCTTGTCACCCTTCTTCAACGCCCGGCCGATGACGTGAACCAACGAATCCGTCACCCGCGCCGCGTCCGCCTTGGAGACGTCGGAGGATTCGGCGACCGCCGCAACCAACTCTGATTTATTCATGTACGCACTTCCCTCTTGAAATGCCGGCTGCGTGCCGGCCCACGGAGCTTGAATGGTGCACGTCGGCGGCTTGTACCGGCACCTCGACGCGCGGACCGCTTGCTGCAACGCGCGGAGTTTATATCAAGCGCCAGAGCGCATCGTCAATGCGGCTCGCAGCGCGCAAAAGCCCCGTCCCATCAGCACTTGCGGGCGCGTGACGCTTCAATGCGCGCGCAACCGCTTGCCCTGGGGGCGCACCGCAACCGGCTGTTCGTTGTCCGACGCCTTCGCCTGCGGTGCGCGCTCCAGCGCCTGCCGCAGCACCTCGTCGATCCACCGCACCGGCTCAATGTCCAGCTGATTCTTGACGTTGTCGGGGATTTCTGCGAGGTCCTTCACGTTCTCCTGCGGGATCAACACCTTCCGGATGCCGCCGCGCTCGGCGGCGAGCAGCTTCTCCTTCAGCCCGCCGATCGGCAGCACCTCGCCGCGCAGCGTGATCTCGCCCGTCATGGCAACGCTCGCGTCAACCGGAATGCCCGTGAGCGCGGAAACCAGCGCCGTGCACATGGCCACGCCCGCAGACGGGCCATCCTTCGGCGTGGCGCCCTCCGGCACGTGTACGTGGATATCGTGGGTCTGATAGAAGTCCGGCTCGATCCCCAACGCCTCGGCGCGCGACCGCACGACCGTCAGTGCCGCCTGGATCGATTCCTTCATCACGTCTCCCAGTGAGCCCGTCTGCAGCAGCGTGCCCTTCCCGGGCGCCAGCGCGGCCTCGATGGTCAGAAGCTCGCCGCCGACCTCCGTCCACGCCAGCCCGGTGACCTGACCGACCTGGTTGTGGTCCTCGGCGCGTCCGAAGTGGAAACGCGGCACGCCCAGATAATCGTCGAGGTTCCGGGCGTCGACCCGCACCGCCTTGTTGCGCGGCTTGATCAGGATCTGTTTGACGACCTTGCGCGCGATCTTGCTGATTTCACGTTCAAGGTTGCGCACCCCCGCCTCACGCGTGTAGGTGCGCACGATCGCCAGCAGCGCCGCGTCGGTGACGCGGATCTCGTTGTCCTTGAGGCCGTTGTTCTTCACCTGCTTGGGAATCAGGTAACGACGCGCGATCGTCGCCTTCTCGTCCTCGGTGTAGCCGGGAATGCGGATGACCTCCATCCGGTCCAGCAGCGGCGGCGGGATGTTGAGCGTGTTCGCGGTGGCGATGAACATCACGTCCGACAGGTCGGTCTCGACTTCGAGATAGTGGTCCTGAAACGCGTGGTTCTGCTCAGGGTCCAGCACCTCCAGCAGTGCGGACGCCGGATCGCCGCGGAAATCCGTGCTCATCTTGTCGATCTCGTCGAGCAGGAACAGCGGATTCCGGACGCCGACGCGCGCCAGGTTCTGCACGATCTTGCCTGGCAGCGAGCCCACGTAGGTGCGGCGGTGGCCGCGGATCTCCGCCTCGTCGCGCACGCCGCCGAGGCTCATGCGCACGAACTTCCGATTGACCGCCTCGGCGATCGAGTGCCCCAGCGAAGTCTTGCCTACCCCCGGCGGCCCGACGAGGCACAGGATCGGCCCTTTGGCCTTCTTGACCCGGCTCTGCACCGCCAGGTATTCGACGATGCGGTCCTTGACCTCCTTCAGGCCATAGTGGTCGCGATCGAGGACCTGCTGCGCGTGCTCGAGGTCGATCCGCACGCGCGTGGCCTTCTTCCACGGCACCTGCGTCATCCAGTCCAGGTAGTTGCGCACCACCGTGGCCTCGGCCGACATCGGCTGCATGAGCTTGAGTTTCTTGAGCTCACCCAGGGCCTTGCGCCGCGCCGCCTTGGGCATGCCGGCCTTCTCGATCTTGCGCGCCAGTTCGTCCTGTTCGTTGGGCATGTCCTCGAGGTCGCCGAGCTCCTTCTGGATCGCCTTCATCTGCTCGTTGAGGTAGTACTCGCGCTGGTTCTTCTCCATCTGGGTCTTGACGCGGCCGCGAATCTTCTTCTCCATCGTCAGGATGTTGATTTCCGCCCCGACCTGCTTGAGCACGAAATCCAGCCGCTCGCGCGGATCGGCCGTGTCCAGCACCTTCTGGCGATCCTCGAGCTTGAGCGTCAGGTGCGCGGCGATGGCATCCGCGAGCCTGCCCGGCTCGTCGACGCCGGATAGCGACGGCAGCAACTCCGCAGGAACCTTCTTGTTGAGCTTGACGTACTGCTCGAAGGTCGCGATGGCGGCGCGCATCGCGGCGTCCACCTCCGCGCTCTCGACGACGGCGTCCGGCGGCAGCCGCCGGCAGCTCGCGGTGAGATAACCGTCCTTCTCGGCGATCTGCACCACCCGCGCGCGGTCCACGCCCTCCACCAGCACCTTGATCGTGCCGTCCGGCAGCTTGAGCAGCTGCAGGATGCTCGCGAGCGTACCCGTCTCGTACAGATCCTCGAGACCCGGGTCGTCCTTGTCCGCCACCTTCTGCGCGACGAGCAGAACGCGCGCTCCGTCGTGCATGGCGGCGTTGAGCGCCTTGACCGACTTCTCCCGTCCGACGAACAGCGGGATGGCCATGTGCGGATAGACGACCACGTCGCGCAGCGGCAGGAGTGGCGCCACTACCTCCATCGGTTCCTTCTTCTTCGGCTGCGGTGTTTCGCTCTTGGCTGATTCGCTCACGGTTGGCCTCGCGACGGCAGGGGTTCCGTCATGTATACCTGAAACGGTGGATGCGACCCAGCGCGCCGCTCAACGACGCCGCGGCCATGCCGGATTGCAGAACGTGCACCGAACATGTCGGCATCGCTGGGCGATTCAAGGGCGCCGGACCCGCCGCGCGCAGCCGGATCGAGCCAGATGTCGCGTGCGACCGCTTCGCACCGAAAGCGCCGCCAGAGGCGTCAGCGGCTACCATGCGACTGACAACTTGTCGCGGTCGGCGCGCCATGACTTCCCGCTATGCGGTCTATTACGCCTGCATCGCCCTGAGCATCGCGACGCTGCTGCTGGCGCTACTGCACACGCCGCTGTGGTGGATCGGCTTCGCGGCGTTCGCCGCCTGTTCGCTGCTCGGTACCTGGGACACCATCCAGTCGCGCCACAACCTGCTGCGCAACTACCCGGTGACCGGCCATTTGCGCTGGCTGGCCGAGAGCATCCGGCCGCAGATCCGGCAGTACTTCGTCGAAAGCGACAAGGAGGAGGCCCCGTTCTCCCGCGACGAACGCGCGCTGGTCTACCAACGCGCAAAGAACGTCAACGACGCGCGTCCCTTCGGCACCGAGATGAACGTCTACGCGGAGGGCTACGAATGGATCAACCACTCGATCGCGCCGCATCCCGAGCACGAGGGCGACTTCCGCATCACGGTCGGCAACGGCCAGTGCACGAAGCCCTACTCCGCCTCCATCTTCAATATCTCCGCCATGAGCTTCGGCGCGCTTTCGGCCAACGCCATCCGCGCGCTCAACCTCGGCGCGAAGCTCGGCCACTTCGCGCATGACACGGGTGAGGGCGGGCTGTCCACCTATCACCGTGAAAACGGCGGTGATCTCATCTGGGAACTGGGCAGCGGCTACTTCGGCTGTCGCCAGGCGGACGGCCGCTTCGACCCGGTGAAATTCCGCGACATGGCTCAGATCGACCAAGTGAAGATGGTCGAGGTCAAGCTCTCGCAGGGCGCCAAGCCGGGCCACGGCGGCGTGCTGCCGGCGGCGAAGGTATCCGCGGAAATCTCGGCCGCGCGCGGCGTGCCCATGGGTCAGGACTGCGTCTCGCCGTCCAGCCACAGCGCGTTCTCCACGCCGGCCGGGCTGCTGGAATTCGTGCAGAAGCTACGCGAGCTGTCGGGCGGCAAGCCCACCGGTTTCAAGCTGTGCATCGGCCACCCGGTGGAGTTCATGGCGATCGTCAAGGCCATGCTGAAGACCGGAATCTATCCGGACTTCATCGTCATTGACGGCGCCGAGGGTGGCACGGGCGCGGCGCCCTACGAACTCACCGATCGCATCGGCACGCCGCTGCGTGAAGGGCTGATCTTCGCGCGCAACGTGCTGGTCGGCGCCGGCGTACGCGAACAGGTCCGCATCGGCGCGTCCGGCAAGATCATCACCGGTTTCGCGCTGGCCGCCTGCTGTGCGCTCGGCGCGGACTGGTCGAACGCGGCGCGCGGTTTCATGTTCGCGCTGGGCTGCATCCAGGCGCGCAAGTGCCACACGAACCTGTGCCCAACCGGCATCACCACGCAGGACCCGCGACGCCAACGCGCGCTCGTCGTCCCGATCAAGGGGCAACGCGTGGCCAACTATCACCGCAATACGGTCAAGGCGCTGGCCGAGATCGTCGCCGCCGCGGGGCTCGACCATCCGACCGATCTGACGCCGGCGCACCTGTGGCTGCGCACCCGGCTGAACACCATTCAGATGGCCGGCCAGCACTATCCGTTTCTCAAGCCACGTCAGCTCCTCGAGGATGCCGACACGCCTCTGGCGGCGTACTGGAAGGCCGCAGATCCGGGCCGCTTCGCGATCGCCTGAGCGTGCCCTTCCGCGCTTGAAAGAGGGGGCCAAACCCTCATGTAAGCGGCATTGATTTCACGCCGGAGCGCAGCATGCGCCAAGACAAGTTGACGAACCGTTTCCAGCAGGCGCTGGGCGAGGCGCAGAGCCTTGCCGTGGGGCGTAACCAGCCGAGCATCGAGCCGGCGCACCTGCTGCAGGCCCTGCTGGACCAAGAGGGCGGCTCGACGACGCCGCTGCTGCAGCTCGCGGGCGTGGACACCGCCCGGCTGCGCAGCCGCCTCGCGCAGGCGATCGACAACCTTCCTCAGCTGGGCCACGCGACCGGCGAAGTGCAGGTCGGCAACGACCTCGGTCGGCTGCTCAACCTGACGGACAAGCTGGCGCAGGATCGCAAGGATCCCTTCATCGCCACCGAGCTGTTCGTGCTCGCCGCCTGCGACGACAAGGGCGCCGTGGGACAGGCGCTGCGCGAAGCCGGCGCCGAGAAATCGCGCGTCGCGGCAGCGATCGACAAGATGCGCGGCGGGCAGAAGGTCGACTCGGCGGGGGCGGAGGACCAGCGCCAGGCGCTGGAGAAATACACCATCGACCTCACGCAGCGGGCCGAGGCCGGCAAGCTCGACCCGGTGATCGGCCGCGACGAGGAGATCCGCCGCGTCATCCAGGTCCTGTCGCGGCGCACGAAGAACAACCCGATCCTGATCGGCGATCCCGGCGTCGGCAAGACCGCGATCGTCGAGGGCCTCGCGCAGCGAGTCGTCAACGGCGAGGTGCCCGAATCGTTGAAGGGCCGCCGCGTGCTGACGCTCGACCTCGGCAGCCTGATCGCCGGCGCGAAGTTCCGCGGCGACTTCGAGGAACGCCTGAAGGCGGTGCTCAAGGATCTCTCGAAGCAGGAAGGCCGGATCATCCTGTTCATCGACGAGATCCACATGCTCGTCGGCGCCGGCAAGGCGGAAGGATCGATGGACGCCGGCAACATGCTCAAGCCGGCGTTGGCGCGCGGCGAGCTGCACTGCATCGGCGCCACCACGCTCAACGAGTACCGCAACTACATCGAGAAGGACGCGGCGCTGGAGCGACGCTTCCAGAAGGTGCTGGTCGACGAGCCGAGCGTGGAGGACACGATCGCCATCCTGCGGGGCATCAAGCAGCGCTACGAGGTGCACCACGGCGTGGAGATCACGGACGGCGCGATCATCGCGGCCGCCAAGCTCTCGCACCGCTACATCACCGACCGCAAGCTGCCCGACAAGGCCATCGACCTGATCGATGAGGCCGCCTCGCGCATCCGCATCGAGATCGACTCCAAGCCCGAGGCGCTTGACCGGCTCGACCGTCGCCTCATCCAGCTCAAGATCGAGCGCGAGGCGCTGCACAAGGAAACCGACGAGGGGGCGAAGAAATCCCTCGCGGCCCTGGAAACCGAGATCGGCAAGCTCGAGCGCGAGTACGCTGATCTCGAGGACCAGTGGAAGGCCGAAAAGGCGGGCGTGGAAGGATCTGCCGGCGTCAAGGAGGAACTGGAACGCGCGCAGACGCAGCTCAAAGCGGCGCAACGCGCGGGCGACCTGTCGCGCATGGCAGAGCTGCAATACGGACGCATCCCCGAGCTGACCAAAAAACTGGAAGAGGCCAACCGCAAGGAGGACGCGGGCGACGGCGCCGAGCGGAGGACGCGCCTGCTGCGCACCACCGTCACGGAAGAAGAGATTGCCGAGATCGTCGCGCGCTGGACCGGCATCGCGGTCGCCAAGCTCATGGAAGGCGAACGCGAGAAGCTGCTGCGCATGGAGGAAGCGCTCCACGAGCGCGTGGTGGGGCAGGACGAGGCCGTCAACGCCGTGTCCAACGCCATCCGGCGATCGCGTGCCGGACTGTCCGATCCACATCGGCCGATCGGCTCCTTCCTGTTCCTCGGCCCGACCGGCGTGGGCAAGACCGAGCTGTGCAAAGCGCTGGCCGCCTTCATGTTCGACAGCGCCGAGAACATGGTGCGCATCGACATGAGCGAGTACGGTGAGCGGCACAGCGTCGCCCGCCTTATCGGCGCCCCTCCGGGCTACGTCGGTTACGAGGAAGGCGGCCAGCTCACCGAAGCAGTGCGGCGGCGGCCATACTCCGTCATCCTGCTCGACGAGGTCGAGAAGGCGCACCCGGAGATCTTCAACACGCTGCTGCAGGTGCTCGATGACGGGCGCCTGACCGACGGCCAAGGCCGCACCGTGGACTTCACGAACACCGTGGTGGTGATGACATCGAACCTCGGTTCGGACCTCATCCAGCAGATGATGAGCGAGAACGCCGACAGCGACTACGCGGCCATCAAGGAAGCAGTCATGGCAGTGGTCAGCCAGCACTTCCGGCCCGAGTTCATCAACCGCATCGACGACGCCGTCGTGTTCCACCCGCTCGGCAGCGCTGAAATCCGTCGCATCGCGGGGCTCCAGGTCCAGCTGCTCCAGCAGCGCGTCGCCGAGCGCGGCATCACGCTGCGTTTCTCCGATGCGGCGCTGGACAAGCTCGCGGAAGCTGGATACGACCCCGTCTACGGAGCCCGCCCGCTCAAGCGCGCAGTGCAGACGCTGGTGGAAAACCCGCTTGCGCGCGACATCCTCCACGGCGATTTCGCCGCGGGGGATACCGTAGAGGCCGAACCCTCCGGCCAGGGCCTGCGCTTCGAAAAGGCGCTCGCGACGGCTGCGGCCTGAATAACGCGGGATGGCGCCCCAACCCCCGCGCGTCTTATCCGTGGCGCGCGGGATTCGCCGTCCGTGTTCAGGTCAGTCGCGTGCGTCGGGCTCCGCACCACTCCGACGGCGCGCGAAGAACGCGCGCAGCAGCGCCGCAGAGTCGGATTCCAGTACGCCGCCGGTGACCGTGACCCGGTGATTGAGGCGATCCGTTCCCAGCACCGTGAATACCGAACCGGCGGCCCCCGCCTTCGAATCGCGCGCGGCGTAGACCACGTGCGACACGCGCGCGTGGATGATCGCGCCGGCGCACATTGCGCAGGGCTCGAGCGTTACGTACAGCGTCGAATCGGGCAGCCGGTAGTTGCCGGTCGCGGCCCCCGCCGCGCGCAGCGTGTTGATCTCCGCATGCGCCGTCGGATCGTGGGACTGGATCGGGCTGTTGTAGCCTTCCCCCAGGACGATTCCGTCGCGTACCAGCACCGCGCCGACCGGTACTTCTCCGGCGCTCGCCGCACGCGCCGCAAGCGCCAGCGCGCGGCGCATCCAGCACAGCGCAACGTCGTCACTATCGGCGTTGGCGCGACTGCTCATGCGAACAAGAGAATGGAAGGCTCCGGTGCGACAGAAAACGACAATCGCGGGCATCGGAACAAGTTGGTAGCGGGGGCTGGATA
>DASVGQ010000104.1:0-5010 GCA_036379455.1 Nevskiaceae bacterium | reverse complement strand
GCTGACCACGACCCTGTACTCCGCCAGGTGCTCACCGATCGTGTCGGCGACCGCCAGCACGTGGTGCAGGTCGGCGCCGCCGTCTTCGTCCGGCGGAGTCCCGACGGCGATGAACTGCAGCACGCCGTGCGCCACCCCGGCGGCGGCGTCAGTGGAGAAATGCAGGCGTCCGTCCCCGGCGTTGCGGCGCACGACGTCGGCCAGCCCGGGCTCGAAGATCGGCACGTCGCCGGCCTGCAGCCGCCGCACCTTGGCGTCGTCGACGTCGATGCACAGCACGTCGTTGCCGACGTCGGCGAAGCACGCCGCGGTGACCAGCCCCACGTAGCCCGAGCCGAAGACCGTGATATTCACGCGGGATTTTCCGTCGCTGGGTGAGGCCGCGGATGCTAGCACCCGGGAAACAGTGGTCCGCCGGCGTTGCAGGACGGTGTGGTCATCGTCAGGCGCCGGGCGTTCCGTGCTCGTGCCGCGGGGATGGTGTGCGTGCACCGCGTGCCGGCGCGCTTTCGCAGCGCAGGCACAACCGTTACAATCGCGCCCCTTCGCGCCGAGGGCGCGGCGCAACGAGAGTGTGCTTCATGGTCAAGATTCGACTGGCGCGCGCCGGCGCCAAAAAGCGGCCCTTCTATCACATCGTCGTGAGCGAGAGCCGTTCGCCGCGCGACGGTCGCTTCATCGAGCGGCTCGGCTACTTCAATCCGGGTGCCAAGGGCGGCGAGCAGCGGCTGGTGGTGGACGCCGCGCGGATCGGATACTGGCGGTCGAAGGGCGCGAAAGTGTCCAGCCGCGTCGCTTTCCTTGCCAAGGGAAGCGCGGGCGGCCAGCCGGCTGAGGACACGAAGCCAGCCGTGACCGAAGCGGAGCACGCGCCCGCCGCGACCTGAGGGACCGGCGGTGCCGGCCGGCGGACCCGTTGAACTGGGCCGGGTGGCAGGCGTGTTCGGAGTCCACGGCTGGCTGCGCGTGGAATCTTGGACCCGACCGCAGGAGAACCTGCTGCACTATCCGGATTGGATGCTGACAGGCGCGTCGTCGGGGCGATTCCACTTGGCGCAGGGTCGCGCGCACGGTCCGGGGATCGTGGTCTCGCTGGCGGACGAGCAAGGCCGGCCTCTTGATGATCGCGACCGAGCGGCTGAGCTCGTCGGCGCCGTGATTGCCGTAGACCGGGCGGCGCTGCCGGATCCCGGAGACGACAGCTGTTACTGGGCAGACCTGATGGACGCACGCGTCGTGAATGTACAGGGCGAATCGCTGGGTCGCGTCAGCTCGGTGATCGACAACGGCGCGCAGGACATCATGGTCGTGGCAGGAGAAGACCGGCAGCGGCTGATTCCCTTCGTGGTCGGGCCGATCGTGCGGGCCGTGGACGTGACGGCCGGTGTCATCACCGTCGACTGGGGCCTCGAGTACTGAGAAGGATCGTGAGGATCGAGGTCATCAGCCTGTTTCCGCAGCTCGTCGATCAAGTCGCGCGCTATGGCATGGTGCAGCGCGCCTGTGCCGCGGGCGCGCTGCAGCTCCGCAGCTGGGATCTGCGGGACTTCGCCGAGCGCGCCGACCGCCGCGTGGATGAGCGGCCCTTCGGCGGCGGTCCGGGGATGGTGCTGCAGGCGGAGCCCGCGTGGCGCGCGCTGCGGGCCGCGCGCGAGTCCAATCCGGACGGCCCGGTGATGGCATTGACTCCACGTGGAGACGTCTTCACCCAGGCGTGGGCGCAGCGCCTTGCCGCGGAACGCGGCCTGACGCTGCTGTGCGGCCGCTACGAAGGCATCGATGAACGGCTCATGGCGCACGTGGACGTGCAGCTTTCCATCGGGGATTTCGTACTTTCCGGCGGAGAGCTGGCGGCCATGCTGTTGATCGACGCCGTGGCGCGCCTCCTGCCCGGCGTGCTGGGCAACGCGCGCTCCGCGTGCGAAGATTCCTTTTCGCAGGGCCTCTTCGACCATCCCCAGTACACGCGCCCGCGGGAGTGGCGTGGTGAAGAAGTGCCCGCCGTACTGATGTCAGGGGATCATGCCGCCATCCGGCGGTGGCGGCTCCAACGTGCGCTCGGGACAACGTGGCTAACGCGTCCGAAGCTTCTGGTCGGACTCGAATTGAACGAAGAACAGCAGGGATTGCTGCGTGATTTCATAGCAGCAGACAGGCGAGCCGTAAATTGAGGTGGAACCATGAGCAAGATCATCCAGCAACTTGATGCCGAGCAGATGCAAGGCAAGGCCATTCCCGACTTTCGCGCCGGCGACACGGTGGAAGTGAAGGTCAAGGTCACGGAAGGGGACCGCGAACGGCTGCAGGCCTTCGAGGGCGTGGTGATCGCCAAGCGCAACCGCGGGCTCAACTCCGCCTTCACGGTGCGCAAGGTGAGCCACGGCGAAGGGGTGGAGCGCGTGTTCCAAGCCTACAGTCCGCAGGTCGCCGAGATCGTCGTCAAGCGCCGCGGCGTGGTAGCCCGCAGCAAGCTCTATTACCTGCGCGACCGCGCCGGCAAGGCTGCGCGCATCAAGGAAAAGCTGGGCTGATCGCACTTTGCGCGCCGCCACAGGCTCGGGCCGCTTCCGGTTCGCCGAGTCCCGGCGGCGGCGCGGTTCGCAGGCCACATGCGTCCACGCCGGCGCCGCTTCGTGTGGCGTCGTTTCGCAGCTTCACGCGGGCAGTTCAGCGATGGAGTCGAGACTGACGTTCCGCAGCGTCCGGTGTATCGCTTGGTGAGGTAAGGCAAGCGCCGCACGGCGTGCGACGCACGTCCGCTGCACACGTGTGCCGATGCTTCCGCCGCGGCTGGCGTCGTGAATGGCCTCGTGCCGGGCCGCTTCCAGGCCGTGGGCGCGGTTCCGCCAAGTTCGCGAATGCGGTTACATTGCGCCGGATCCCACGAGATTCCACGAGGAGAAGGCGCATGGCGGAAGACTGGTCGGACAAGCTCGCGATTCGCGAAGTGCTCGACAACTGGGTGATCTGGAGCGACGCAGGCGACTGGGAGAAGTTCAAGACCTGCTGGCACGACGGCGCGGACATGTCAGCCACCTGGTTCGAAGCGTCCGCCGAGGACTTCAGCCGCGGGCGGCGCGAAGGCTGGGAAAAGGGCGTAAGCATCCTGCATTTCCTCGGCGGCAGCACGATCGAGCTGGCGGGCAACCGCGCGATCGCGCAGACCAAGATGACGATCTCCCAGCGGGCCGCCGTGGACAGCGTCGAATGCGACGTGGTGTGCACCGGGCGTTTCTACGATTTCTTCGAGAAGCGCGGCGGCCGATGGGCGATTGCACGACGGCGCTGCATCTACGAGAAGGACCGGATGGATCCGGTCGACCCGTCGCAGACGATCCACCTCGACCGGAAGCTGCTGGAGAGCTTCCCGATTGGCTACCGCCACCTGGCCTACCTGCAGACCAAGATCGGCTACAAGGTCGAGGGCAGCCCGCGCGCGGGCCTCAAGGGGCCGGCGGTACAGGCTTTGTATGCGCAAGGGCGCGACTGGCTGGCGGGCAAGCCGCTGGCGCCGCGGGGAACGGTGGCCTGACAGACGCTGCGATCGCGCGACGGCGCGCGACGGCGTTGTGCGCACATGCTTTCATCGACCTCGCATCGGTGGGTCGGACGGCGCCGGACGCTGCATGCACAGGGTTGCTCCGGGTCTGCAGCGGCAGCATGGCGTGTCGGCGGTAGCCGCGCTGTTACGGCAACGCTCGCGACCGCGGTCAGGTGAGTGAGTCCTGATCCGGTTCCAGGCGGGCAGGGGACGATGAGATACATCGATTGCGGTCCGGGCGGCGGTGCGGAGGTCATGCGGGTGGCGGAAGCAGCCGTGCCGAAGCCGCGCCAAGGCGAGCTTGTGGTGCGGGTAGCCTACGCCGGCGTCAACCACCACGATCTGTTGCAGCGCGCCGGCAAGCGCGTTCCGCCTCCAGGCGATTCGTCCATCCTCGGCCTGGAGGTATCCGGCTGGTGCGCAGCCGTCGGTCCGGACTGCGGACGCTGGAAGGTTGGTGATACCTTGTGCGCCCTCACGCCGGGCGGCGGCTACGCCGAGTACTGCCGCGTGCCAGCGGCGCACTGCCTGCCGATTCCGACCGGGTTGGGCATGGCTCAGGCGGCGGCGCTGCCGGAAGCCTGCATCACGGTGTGGGCCAACGTCTTCGTCTTGGGTCGGCTTGCGCACGACGAGCGGTTGCTGGTGCACGGCGGTTCGAGCGGGGTCGGCATCATGGCCTTGCAGATCGCTCACGCATGGGGAGCACGCGTCGCAGCAACCGTAGGCAACGCGGCGAAGCAGGCGGTGTGCCGATCGTTGGGTGCAGATCCGGTCGTCAATTACCGCGAACGGGACTTCGTGACCGCGATCAAGGAGGCGATCGGCGGCGTGGACGTCGTGCTGGACGTGGTGGGCGGCAGCTACACGGCGCGCAACCTCGAGCTGCTGGACGTCGGCGGGCGGCTGGTACAGATCGCTACCTTGGGCGGCGCGCAGGTGCAGGTGGACCTGCCCACCGTCATGCGCAAGCGCTTGACGCTGACCGGCAGCACGCTGCGTCCGCGCAGCGTCGAGGACAAGGCGGCGCTGTGCGCCGCAATCCAACGCGAGGTGTGGCCGATGCTTGCCGACGGACGCGTGCGCCCCTTCGTGCAGTCCGTGCATACGTTCGAGCGCGCCGCCGAGGCGCATCGCGAGCTGGAGCGATCGCAGCACGTGGGAAAGATCCTGCTGCGCGCGGCGGGTGAGGAAGCCGGTTCGGCGACGGATTCGTGAGACTGCGTTGCGCGTATCCGGCCGTATCGTAGAGTCGGCGCAAGTTCTCAACCACGGGCTTGCGGCGTGGCGATCGACCTGAAACAGCTGCAGTGTTTCATCGCCGTCGCGGAGGAGGCGAGCTTCTCGCGCGCGGCGGTACGACTGCACATGACGCAGCCGCCGCTGAGCACCCGCATCAAGCAGCTGGAGGAAGAGGTAGGCGTCGAGCTGCTGCGGCGCTCCACCCGCAGCGTGCGCGTGACGCGCGC
>DASVGQ010000103.1:0-4333 GCA_036379455.1 Nevskiaceae bacterium | reverse complement strand
ATCCATGCCGCGGATGCGGCGGAAGATGCGGCGCTCGGTCATGACAGTGCTCCGGTGGATTGAGGCGCCCAAGATGATCGCGCACGGCGTCGAAGCCAAGCGCACCGTCGGGAACGGATTGTTCGGCCGTGGCAACGACGGGCCGCACAGCGTTCGGCCAGCAGGCGGCCAGCCGTCACCGCGCGCCCGGCGGTCGCCTTGATCGAATGCTTGGAACGCCTTGGATGACGAATGCGCGTGCGTGGGCATGGTTGCCCTACGCGTCGAGATTCAGGGGCTGACCGGGTGGCTTGAACGAAGCAGGTCGGGAGAGCGCCGCGCGGTTGGAAGAGGAGCACCGAGATCGGCCCGTGCTGCCCATCCGCGCCGCCCTCATGAGCCGTCACGCCCCCGCGGTCGCTTTCGAGCGAAGCAAGCTGATCAGGCGGCCGGTCGCTCTCGACGGCGAAAACCCGATGGATTCCCGCGTTCGCGGGAATGACGTGGGGCGGCGTCGGCACCGCATCGCGAAGGGGAGGCCCGGAAAAGAGCCACAGGCGCGCAGCGGTGCATCAAGCCGCCCAGAGCAATCCCGACGGGCTTTACCGGCGAGACACATCGGCCGCCGAGCGGCCCGCCGCTATCGCCTCAGTGCACCCAGTGCCCGCTGCGATGCCGCGGCGGCCCCGCGGCTTCGACCTGGTCGGCGGCGTCCGCCTGCACGACCGCGTCGAGCTCGGCTTCCGTGGCCGGATGGGCCTGCCAGTACTTGCTCACGGCGCCGAGCACGGCCGGCACCTGCGACAGGCATTCGTCGTATTCGTCGTCGCTGAGCTTCTCGAACTCGGCGTCGGCATTGAGCACGCCCTCGTCCACCGCCAGCGCCATCACCGGCCCGAGCAATTCCATCAGCTCCGGATCCTCGGCGAGACGGGTTTCCCACAGGCCTGCGCGCAGATCGATGCCGCGGCTGAAGCCCTCGCACCAGCCGGCGGCGCTCAGCGCCGGACCCATCTCGGTGTCGATCTCGCCGAGGATCGGCTCGTAGGCGTCGACGTCCAGTTCGGCCTCGATCGAGTCGTTGAGCTTGGCCAGCAGGGCGAGCACGCGATTGCCTTCCGCTTCGTCGGCGAACGGGTGGTGCAGCACTTCGGGCAGCCACTCGTCGGGCGTCACCAGCATCGGGCCGACTGCCAGCGCAGAGAGAAAGCCGTGCACGCCGTCGAGCAGCAGGCTGTCCTCCTCGGCGTGGGTGCGCAGGTAGCGGTCCAGTTCGTCCAGCTCGCTGTCGTCGAGGGAGCTGGGCCAATCGTTGGGAGTGGTGTTCATGGGGGTCAGATGTCCAGGTCCAGCGTCACCGGCGTGTGGTCGGAGGGCCGCTCCCAGCGACGCGGTTCGCGGTCGATGGCGGCGGCGCGCGCGCGCGGCTTGAGCGCCTCGCCGATGAGGATCAGGTCGATGCGCAGGCCCATGTTGCGCCGGAAGGCCGCCTGCCGGTAGTCCCACCAGCTGAAGTGGCCGGCGTCGTTTTCGAACAGGCGGAAGCTGTCGTGCAGGCCCAGCTCGGTGATCGCCTGCAGTGCGGCGCGCTCGGGCGGCGAGCACAGGATGTCCTCGCCCCACGCGACCGGATCGTAGACGTCGCGATCGTCCGGACAGATGTTGAAATCGCCCAGCACGACGAGGTTGGGATGGCGCTCCAGCTCGGCGGCAAGAAAGTCGCGCACGCGGGCCATCCAGTCGAGCTTGTAGGCGTATTTCTCATCGCCCACCGCCTTGCCGTTGACGACGTACAGATCGACCACGCGCACATCGCCCACGGTGGCGGCAAGGATGCGCCGCTGCGGATCATCCAGCCCGGGGATGTCGGTGACCACGTCGGCGAACGCCGGCTGGCTCTCGGCCCGCGCCAGCAGGGCGACGCCGTTGTAGGTCTTCTGCCCCGCATACACCGCGCGGTAGCCCGCCGCGGCGAGCGCATCGACCGGGAACTTGGCATCCTCCAGCTTGGTTTCCTGCAGCGCCACCACGTCGGGCTGCGCATCGGCCAGCCACTGGGTGAGATGCGGCAGGCGCACGTTGAGCGAGTTGACGTTCCAGCTGGCGATCTTCATCGGGCCATTGTAAGGGAGCGGCCCGCGGGCCGCTCCCTCAGCGGGAGGGCGCGACCAGTTGCACCGGTGTGCCCCAGTGCGGCAGGGCGGCGCCACAACGCACGGCGGAGGGCGCCGGCGCGGGCTGTCCCGCCCTTGTCGCGTAACCGACCGCCACGTCGGCACCCTTGGCGCACGCGGCACGCACCTGGCGCGCCAGCGCCGGAATTTCCGCACCGTCCAGCGGCTCACCAAGGATCGACATCACCGTCGCGCCGGGTCGTAGCGTCCGGCAGCGTGGCAGCGGGCTGTCGAGCAGGATGCCGTCGGGATTGTTCCAGAAGCTGATCGAGCCGCCGCAGTCCTGTGCCATCAGGTGACCCATCAGCCTGCCGGCCCAGGCGCGGCGGGTTGCGGTGTCGAGGACTGCCGCATCACGCACAGTGAGGCCGAGCGCCGTCCACGCCGCGCGGACGGCCGCCGGATACGCGCCCGGCTCGGCAACGGCGCGGGCCAGATCCGCACGCACCGCGGGGGCGATCGCGGCGGGGAGCAGATCCTGCCAGCGATAGCCGTCGGCCGGATGCGCGCGATGCGCGTCGCGCAGCGTCCGCCAGAGGCCGAAATAGGCCGGACCGGGATGGGCACGATCGGCGGCGACCGCCAGCGCATACATCAGCGGCACGCCACAGTCGTAGGGCAACCGGCCCGGTGCACGCTTGGCCAGCGCAGCAGCCAGGCCAGCCTGCGCCGGCAGCTCGAGCAGGCAGGCGTTGTAGGCCTGCGCGACCGCGTCGGGCACGCCCTGCGCCGGTTCCTTGAGCAGGGCGGGGGTGGCGAAGATCTTGGCCATCTCCGCGCCACCCTCCTTGGCCAGCAGCGCCTCGCCCTCCGGCGAGCCGAGCAGCGCGTCGCCGTCCCAGCTGTGGAAAAGCTCGTGGGCGAGGAATCGGGTGAGTTCATCCGCGGTCGCCGCATCCACGGTCTGCCACGTATCGCCGAACAGGCCCAGCGTGATCGACGCCTCCAGATGGTCGCCCTTGTAGTCGTGCGCCTGGGGCGGCGTGGGGCGGGTGTAGAGCATCAGCATCGGGACCGCGGCAGGGCCCATGGTGCGGGTGTACAGATCCGCCAGCGCCGGGGCCTGCGCGGTGATGCGCTCGCGGATCCACGCCGGCGCACGGCGGTCGCTCACCAGAACCAGCGCGCCGTGTCGCAGCACCTGCGGATGGCCGAAGGCGACGTAGCCCTCCGGGTGCGCCATATCGGTCGACAGTGGCATTGCCTGCGCTCGGCCATACCCGATCACCTGCTCACCGGCCGGCGGCGACCAGCGCGGGCACAGCCCGGTGGCCGCGCCTTCCGCGGCAAGGAACAGCGGCGAATAAACCGCCACGGTGCCGTCGGCGAAACGCAGGTACGGCGGGTAGGCGCGATCCTCCAGCGGCGCGTCGGTGCGCACATCCATGCGCAGGTGCAGGACGCGCTGCCCGGGCGTCGCCGGAGCCACCGCCGTCTCGTCGATCCGCGCCGAGCCGTCCGGCGAGGTCCATAGCTTCGTGCGGTGGTAGGGCGCAAGGTCGCGCAGCGCGAGGCTGTCGACACCTTCCGGCAGGGCGACGGTCGCCTCGACGGCCTGCGTCTTCGCGTTGTAGCGCACGTCGACCGGCACGCAGCTGGCGTGGACTCGCAGCGCGAGCAGCGCCAGTACCGGAATCATCCCTCGAAACCACGGCTTCATCGTCATCCTTGTTTGTCGACCGGACTTTCATTGGACGGGCGAGCGCCGCGCCGCGCACGCCCCAGAGGTCACGGCTCGGCGGTGGCCGTCAACCCCTTGTTGCGGGACTTCAGGCAATCAACCCGTGGCTGCGCAGCAGCGCTTCCGGCTCGGGCTTGCGGCCGCGGAAGGCGACGAAGCTTTCCAGCGCCGGGCGGCTGGCGCCCACGGCGAGCACTTCGTGGCGGAAGCGCGCGCCGGTGGCCGGGTCGATCACGCTGCCGGCGGACTTGGCCGCGTCCTCGAAGGCGCCGAAGGCGTCGGCGCTGAGCAGTTCCGCCCACAGGTAGCTGTAGTAGCCGGCCGCATAACCGCCGGCGAAGATGTGGCTGAAGGCGTGCGGGAAGCGCTGCCACGCTGGGGGATGCAGCACGGCGACTTCCTTGCGGACCTGTTCGAGCACGGCCATCGGGCGCGCGCCCTGCGCCGGGTCGTAGTCGCGGTGCAGCAGGAAGTCGAACAGCGCGAACTCGAGCTGGCG
>DASVGQ010000102.1:0-4018 GCA_036379455.1 Nevskiaceae bacterium | reverse complement strand
AATCCGTGCCGCCCGCGCGGCCTTGAGTTCCACGTTGTCGGCGTGGACCGCTGTGGACGCGACCACCACGTCGGCACCCACCACGCGCGCCGGGTCATGTCCGATGTCCACACGCGCGCCGAGCGCGCGCAGGCGCTGCGTGGCAGGGCCGTCGCGCAGGTCGGAGCCGCTCACCGCGTAGCCGAGGTTGATGAGCACCTCGGCGATGCCCGCCATACCCGAGCCGCCGATGCCCAGCATGTGGATGTGATGCACCCGGCGCATCGGCGTCTGCATGAGCGACAGGGGCGTGCGTGGGGTAGCCATGTCAGCCCGCCTCCCGCGCGCACTGTTCGCAGGCGCCGGCGATGGCACCAGCTGCGTCCGGCCAAGCGGCCGCGCGCGCGGCCCGTGCCATGGCCAGCAGCCCCGCGCGGTCGCCCAGCAATCCGGTGAGCAGGCCGGCCAGCCGTGAGATGTCCAGATCACGCTCCTGCACCAGCCTTGCCGCCCCCGCGCGCACCAGATACTCGGCGTTGCGCGTCTGGTGGTCGTCGACGGCGTACGGGAACGGCACCAGCAGCGCGGCGCAGCCGGCCGCCGCGAGCTCCGCGATGGTCGAGGCGCCGGCGCGGCCGACGACAAGATCCGCCCACGCGTAGGCCGCGGCCATATCGTCGATGAACGCGGACACCTCGGCCGTCACTCCAGCGTCGCGGTAGGCGGCCCGCGCCACCTCCACGCTGCGCCCGCCCTGGTGGCGCACGAGCGGCCGCGCGTCGTGCGGCAGCAGGGCCAGCGCCGCCGGCACGCGCCCATTCAGCGCCTTCGCGCCGAGGCTTCCGCCGAGTACCAGCAGGTGCGGCGGCCCGCTGCGTCCGGCCAGGCGCTCTGCCGGCGCCGGCAGCGCCGCGATGTCGTCGCGCACGGGGTTGCCCACCGTGCGCGCGTGCCGCAGCGCGTCCGGAAACGCCTGCAGCACGACGGCGGCGACGCGCGCGAGCCAGCGGTTCGTGAGGCCGGCGGTCGCATTCTGTTCGTGCACCACCAGCGGAACGCGGCTCAGCCAGGCCATGATGCCGCCCGGCCCGGCGGCAAAACCGCCCATGCCCAGCACCACCTGCGGCCGCACGCGCAGCAGCGCGCGCCGCGCGTCGACCAGCGCGCGCAGCAAGTGCAGCGGCAGGGCGACCCAGCGCAGCAGACCCTTGCCGCGCAGCGCGGAGATGTGCACGAACTCGATGGGAATGCCGTGCGTCGGGACCACGCGGGCCTCGAAGCTGTCCGGCGTGCCCAGCCAGGTCACGCTGTGGCCGCGCTGGCGCAGGCGCGCGGCAACCGCAAGGCCCGGATACACGTGCCCGCCGGTACCGCCCGCCATGATGAGCGCCCTCACGACACGCCCCGCGGCTGGTTGCCCAGCCGGACGCCGCCGTGGAATGCCAGCCCCCGCAGCGAGAACGCCGGCACCGGCACCGGGTGCAGGCGCGGCCGCGGGCGGCGCGCGTCGCGTACCCCGACCGGCGGCTGGGCCTGGAAATCGAGTCTGAGCTGCTCGCCGCCGTCGCGCCGGCGACGGATTCGCCCCTCGCCGCGATTCTCGTAGTCGACCCGCAGCATGAGCGCCACCAGCAGCAGCGCGGTGATCAGGCTGCTGCCGCCGTAGCTGACGAAGGGCAGCGTCAGGCCCTTGGTCGGCAGCAGGCCCATGTTGACGGACATGTTGACCAGCACCTGCAGGCCGAGCCACGTCGACAGGCCGTAGCACAGGTAGGCCTCGAAGCGGGCGTCGCGCCGCTCGGCGCGGCGGCCGATGACAAAGCCGCGCCACACCATCACCGCATAGGTGGCCATCAGCGCGACCACGCCCGCCAGACCGAGCTCCTCGGCGAGGATGGCAAAGATGAAATCGGTATTCGCTTCGGGCAGGTACAGAAGCTTCTCGACGCTGCCTCCCAGCCCGACGCCGAACCACTGGCCACGGCCGACCGCGATGAGCGACTGCACGAGCTGGAAGCCGCTGGCGTTGGCCTCGGTCCACGGATCGAGAAAGCTCATCAGGCGCGCGACGCGATAAGGCGCGGCCACCGCCGCCAGCCCCATGACGATGGCCAGCAGCACGCCGATACCGAGCATGTCGCGCAGCCGCGCGCCGCCCATGAACAGCATCAGCACGGCCACGATCATGAACATGGAAGCGGAGCCGAAGTCGGGCTCGGCGAGCATCAGCGCGGCCGCGAGGCCCAGCGGCAGGAACACCGGCAGCAGACCGAGCAGGCTGTGCTGCAACCGCGCCTGGCGGCGGACGATGTAGCTCGCCAGGTAGACGAACAGAATCAGCCGCGCCGGCTCGGACACCTGTACCTGGAACAACACGAGGTCGATCCAGCGGCGCGAGTTGTTGACCTTCAGGCCGATGCCGGGCACCAGCACGACCAGCAGCGCCGCCAGCGACCCGGCGAGCAGCCAGAAGCTCAGGCGCTGCCACACGCGCATCGGCACGGCGAACACCACGCCCGCGCAGGCCAACCCGAAGAGCATGTAGACCAGCTGGTGCCAGAAGAAGTACAGGGATCCACCGTTGATCCGCGGGCCGAGGTCGACGGAGGCCGAGGCGACCATCACCATCCCCCAGCCGAGGATCACCACCAGCGCGAGGCACAGCCATCCGTCGACGTGCTCGCCGCCCGCGCGCGCTTCGATGCGCACGGCGCTCATGCCGCCGCTCCGGCGCACAGCGCGCGCACGCCGTCGCGGAAGCGCTGGCCGCGCTCGGCGTAGTTCGTGAACTGGTCGAGGCTTGCGCAGGCCGGCGACAGCAGCACGCAGTCGCCCGGCTGCGCAAGCTCCACGGCGCGCGCCATGGCGGCGTCGAGGTCGGCTACCCGCTCCACGGGAAGCGCACCCTCCAGTGCGGCCGCCAGCTGCGGCGCATCGATCCCGAACAGCAGGGCCGCGCGCGCGTGGTGGGCAAGCGCCGCGCGCAGCGGCATGAAGTCCTGTCCCTTGCCCTGGCCGCCGCCCAGCCAGACGATCGGCTGCGGAAAGCCCCGCAGCGCCGCCAGCGTCGCTCCTACGTTCGTGCCCTTGGAGTCGTTGATCCAGGTGATGCCACGGCACTGCGCCACACGTTCGCAGCGATGCGGCAGGCCCTCGAAGCCCCGCAGCGCGGTCAGCGTCGCCGCACGCGAAAGCCCGGCCGCATCGGCAGTCGCCAGAGCGGCGAGCGCGTTGGCCGCGTTCTGCAGGCCAACGACGCGCAGCTCGGAGGTCGCGAGCAGCGGCTCGCTGCCGCAAGCCAGCCACGACGCACCGTCTCGTTCGACGAGGCCATATTCACCCACCGCCGGCGCCGTCAGCCCGAAACGGACCGCGTCGCGCGGCGCATGTCTCATCACCATCGGATCGTCGCGATTCACCACCGCTCGCCGCGCGCTGCGGAAGATGCGCGCCTTGGCCGCCGCGTAGGCTTCCAGCGTGCCGTGGCGGTCGAGGTGGTCCTCGCTGAGGTTGAGCCACACCGCAACGTCGAGCGCGAGACTGGAGGTCGTCTCCAGCTGGAAGCTGGAGAGCTCAAGCACATACAGGTCGGCGCCGGCCGTCAACAGTTCCAGCGCCGGGGTGCCGAGGTTGCCGCCCACGCCGGCGTCGACGCCCGCCGCGCGCGCCATCGCTCCCACCATCGTCGTCACCGTCGACTTGCCGTTCGTGCCGGTGATGCCGACGACGGCCTTGCCGGCAGGCAGCGCGCGGGCGAACAGCTCGACGTCGCCGACGATCTCCACGCCCGCGGCCCGCGCGTCGCCCACCAGCGGCGTCTGCAGCGGCACGCCGGGCGAGACGACGAGCTGTCCGAAGCGAGTGACCGGCTCGGGCACGGCATGCCCGCCGAAGTGGAACTCGACCTGCGGGAACTCGACGCGCAGCCCGTCGACGTCGGCCGGAGCCGGACGCGAATCCGTCGCGACGCAGCGCACGCCGTGCACGCCCAGCCAGCGCAGCACGGAACGCCCGCTGCGCCCCAGGCCGACGACCAGCG